>NZ_JALCYX010000002.1:0-197371 GCF_022690695.1 Anaeromyxobacter sp. SG17 | reverse complement strand
CGGGCTGAGCGCGGCCGAGCGCGCGCGGCGAGGCCGCCGCCCGGCCGGGCGCGGCGCGGGCGGGCACTCGCCCCGCGACTCCGCGATCGGGCCTCGGCGGAGAGCGTCGGACGAGGCGCACCCCCCACGGTGGGCCTGCCCCTCACGGACTCGTGGGCGCACGGATGGTGAATGGGTACCCTGCGTGAAAGCGGGGGCCGGCGATGCGCGCGACGGGGGTGGTGGTGGTGGCGGCCGTGCTGGCGGCCGGCTGCTTCTCGCGTGGCGAAGCGGGCCGATCGAGCGCGGAACCGCCGGCGGGAGGGGAACCGCCCGCGAGCGGGCCGCCGCCGGACCCGCGCCAACCCTCCGGGCCGATCCCCCCGGACGTCGAGGTCCCCGCGTCGCTGCTGCCGGTCGAGGCAGGCGTCGCGACCTCGGACCGCCCGTGCGCGGGGGGCTGGTGCTGGTGGAACTTCCCGCGCGGCGCGCCCGTCCGGAGCATGTGGGGCAGCGGCCCGAGCGACGTGTGGGCGACGACCACGCTCGGCGGGATGCTCCACTGGGACGGCGCGGCGTGGTCCGCGGAGTGGCTCGGCGTCGCGCGCGAGCCGGGCGGGATCCCGCTGTACGTCGGCTTCGACCTGAGGGACGTGTGGGGCAAGAGCGCGACGGAGGCGTGGACGGCCGATCCGCTCACGCTCCTCCGATGGGACGGAACGCGCTGGACGCGTCAGGCCCGCGGCGAGGTGTTCACCCAGGGTTCCATCTCCTCTTCGGACGGGGTGGCGTGGACCGGCACGTGGAGCTGCGGCTTCCAGCGGTTCGACGGCACCGTCGCGGAGACGTTCGCGTGCCCGGAAGGCTACGCCGGCGACGTGTACGGCGTCTGGGCGGCGGGGATCGACGACGTGTTCGGCGTCACGTTGCCGTGGGAAGGCTTGCGGGCGGGCGTGAACACGCGGGCGGTCGCCGTCGTGCGGCGTCGCGGCGGCAGCTGGTCCGAGTGGCGCCTGGGCGGAGGCCTCGTCCGCCTGCCCGATGGGCTGGGCTCGATCTCGGGCTCGGCGCCGGACGACGTGTGGGCGAGCGCGCTGTCTCCTCCGCAGGCCGGTTCGCGGGCCCGGGAGCCGTTCCGCTCGACCGAGCCCACCGTCTGGAGGTTCGACGGGGCCGAGTGGTGGCCGCAGGACGCGTCGATCTCGGGCCCCGTGTTCGTCGCGACGCGCGGCGACGTCTGGGTCGGCGAGCACCACCTCGCGGACGGCGCCTGGAGCGAGGTCGCGGACGCGCCGGACCGCGTCCTCTGGGCGGCGGGGGCGCACGACGTGTGGGGCATGCGCACGGACGACGTGTCCGGCGCGCTCTACCACTGGAATGGCGAGCGCTGGACGCCTCGCGCTCACCTCGGAGGCGAGCTGCGGGTCATCGACCGGAACCTGGCGCCCGCCGACGAGGCGTGGGTGCTCGCGCCGACGGAGGACGGCGGCGCGGAGCTCGTGAGCTGGGACGGGGCAACCTGGGTCCGCGTCTCCGGCTCGCGGCTCCCCGCCTCGGAGGTGGGGCTCCTCTACACGGCCACGTACGGCTCGAGCGCGAGCGACGTCTGGCTCGCCCACCGCGACGGCTATCTCCATTGGGACGGCGTGCGCTGGACGCCGACCCGTGTCGACCGGAGCGCGGCCTCGGCCTGGGACCCGCGGTACCGCGCGTTGCGGGAGAAGCTCACCGGCACCGGCGCGACCGACGCCTGGGCGTCGAACGAGGCGGGCGTCTTCCACTGGGACGGCGAGCGGTGGACGGGCCGCGGCTCGCCGGGCGAGGTGCACGCGATCTGGACGCCGCGCCCGGGGCTGCTGTTCGCGCTGGGGTTCGAGGTCACGCCGATCCAGGGCGACCCGCCGTACGAGGCGGTGCTGCAGCAGGTCATCTGGCGCTGGTCGGACGGCGGCTGGAGCGAGGAGCTCCGCGGAGCGACCGAGTGCCGCGCGCTCACGGCCCGCGATTCGTCCTGGGAGCGCGGCGCGATGTGGGGCGCGACGCCGCACGATGCCTGGGCGTTGATCGGGGAGGTCGCCTACCGCTGGGACGGCAGCCGCTGGGCGGGGACCGCCGGCCCCACCTACCCGGTGCGCTGCATCTTCGGGACCGGCGCGGACGACGTCTGGGCCGTCCCGACGTCGCGCTGGAACCACGATCCCATGAATCGATTCCGCTGGGACGGGCGAACGTGGGAGCGCGCCGAGATGCCCGTGGGCCTCATGTGCGGGTCCGGCGCGTGGGTGTCGCACCACGGCGGCCTCTGGCGGCGCGCGCCCTGAGCGCGAGGCCGGCGGACCTCGTCAGGCGAGCGCGCCGGAAGCCTCCGCGGGGTCGAGCAGCCCGAGCGCCCGCATGCGCCGCCACAGCGTGCTGCGGGAGAGGCCGAGCGCCTTGGCGGTGTCCGCGCGGTTCCAGCGGTGGGCGTCGAGCGTCGCCTGCAGGGTGGCGCGCTCGTCGTGCGGGACGGCGCGGCGCCCGGCGATCGCGAGGAGGGCCGCCGGGGTCGAGGAGGGGGCGAGGGCGGGCGCGGGCGCGACGAGCGGCTCCGCGCGCGCCGCCGCGGCCGCGCCGACCTCCGGCGGCAGGTCCTCGGGCTGGAGCGTCTGCCCCTTGCACACGGTGGCGGCGTACTCGAGCGCGTTCTCGAGCTCGCGCACGTTGCCGGGCCAGTCGTGGGAGAGGAGGGCGCGGAGCGCGTCGGGCGAGAAGTGCAGCGCCCGCGCCGTCCGAGCGCCCACGCGCCCGAGGAGGACCCGCGCGATGGGCTCGATGTCCTCGCGCCGCGCGCGCAGGGGCGGGAGCTCCACCGGGAACACCCGCAGCCGGTAGTAGAGGTCCTCGCGGAAGGTGCCGGCGGCGACGGCGCGGCGGAGATCGCGGTGGGTCGCGGCGATGATCCGGGCGTTCGTCCTGCGCACCTTGTCGTCGCCGACGCGCTCGTAGGTGTGCTCCTGCAGGACGCGCAGGAGCTTCACCTGCACGGCGAGCGGCAGGTCGCCGATCTCGTCGAGGAAGAGCGTCCCGCCCTCGGCCGACTCGAACCGCCCGGTCCGGTCGCGGATCGCGCCGGTGAAGGCGCCGCGCACGTGCCCGAAGAGCTCGCTCTCGAGCAGCTCGGCGGGGAGGGCCGCGGCGTTCACCGCGATGAACGGGCCGTTCCGGCGCGGCGAGTGCGCGTGGATGATGCGCGCCATCACCTCCTTGCCCGTCCCGCTCTCCCCGGTGACGAGCACGGTCGACTCGCTGTGCTGCAGCGTCTCGATGAGGCGGAACACCCGCGTCATGGCCTGCGAGCGGCACATCACGCCGAAGCCGGCGACGGGCGCGCAGACGTCCGGCGACTCGTCGTCGGCGGGACGGAGGATGACGAGGTAGGCGGCGGAGGGATCGCAGACGCCGTGCGGGTCGTGCTGCAGGGGCGCGGCGGTGACCGAGAGCAGCCGCGGGCCGCGCTCGCACTGGAGGTAGGCGCGCCACCCCTCGCGACGCTCGCCCGCGACGAGCGCCTGACGGAGGGGTCCCTCAGGCCCGAACAGCTCGCTGCCGAGCACCGTCTCGACCGGCGCACCCGTGATCCGCGCGGCGGCCCCCGGCCCGAGCAGCGACTCCACGCGCTCGGAGGCGTGGCGGATCCGGAACTGTCCGTCGAGCGCCATGCAGATGCGGCCGATCGAGCCGAACGCGGCGTTCACGGCGGCGAAGGCGACGTCGCGGTTGCTCGTGGGGTGCTGGGCCTGTTCCATCGGACTCTCCCTCGTCGCACACCCTGACACACCGCGTTTCGCCGTGAAACGCGGTGTGTCGTCGCACCTGAAACGCAGAGTCGCGTGCTCGAGCCAAGTCCGCGATTCGACGTGACTCCCGAACGGGCACGCGGCGCGCAATGCCCGCCTGCGACGAGAGTTGCGCCACGCAGCGAACCGCCTGGCGACGGACCGCGCGCCGGCTCGCCCGGCGTGCCACGAGAGAGGAAGAGGCCATGACGATGAAGAGGCTCACCGTGCTCCTCGCCGCGATCTCGACGATCGCGCCGGCGGCGGCGCACGCGACGAACGGCATGCGGATGATCGGCTTCGGCGCCGTGCAGGACGCCATGGGCGGCGTGGGCGTGGGCGCGACGCTCGACGGCGCCTCGCTCCTCACCAACCCGGCGGGCATCGCCGACCTGGGGCGGTGCTTCGAGCTCGGCGGCTCGTACTTCAAGCCGTCGGTCAGCTACAGCGCGACGGGGAGCATGCCCGCGATGTTCGTCGCGAACGACGGCGCGTCCCTCGACTCGGACCGCGGCGCCTCGCCGATCCCGGTCATCGCCTACGTCCAGCCGGTGACCGACCGGATCTCCGCCGGCCTCGGCGTGTTCGGCGTCGCCGGCATGGGCGTCGACTACGCGACGAACCTCTACTACGGGCCGACCCTCACCTCCTACATGCAGGGCCGCTTCACGCCCGGCGCGTCCTACCGGGTGAGCGATCGCCTCAGCCTCGGCGTCACCGCGAACGTCATGGTGGCGCAGATGAAGTACGACGTCGCCTCCGGCGCCGGCCAGGCGGCGCACGACACCTCCACGGCGGTGGGCGGCGGCGCCACCTTCGGCGTCAAGTTCACGCCGGTGAAGCGCGTCACCCTGGGCGCCGCGTACGAGACGCGCAGCTGGTTCCAGGACTTCTCGTTCGACGTCCCGGCGCGCCCGAACCCGATGGCGCCGGGCACGACGATCCCGGGCGGCACCGACAAGCTCTCGTTCGACCAGCCGCAGAGCGCCACCCTCGGCGTGGCCGTGACCCCGGTGGACGCCCTCCTCCTCGCGGTGGACGTCCAGTGGATCGACTGGTCGAGCACGATGGGTGACGGGCTCCCGCAGTACACGAGCGACCCGAGCGCCACCGGCGCCATGCCGTTCAACATGGGCTGGAGCGATCAGTGGGTGGTGAAGGTGGGCGCCCAGGTGAAGCCGACCGCGCAGCTCGCGCTCCGCGCCGGCTACAACTACGGCAAGATGCCGCTCGACCCGGACCGCGCGTTCGAGAACATGGCGTTCCCGGCCGTCTCGGAGCACCACCTCACCGCCGGCGTCGGCTACGCGATCGGCCAGAAGCTCAACGTGAACGTGGCCGGCATGTACGCGCTCAACTCGAAGCTCGAGGGCTCGAACGCCGCGCCGCCGCCGCCGATGGGCAACGGCCAGGGCATCGCCGCCTACTCGACCGAGATGTCGCAGCTCGAGATCGACGTCGGCCTCGCCTACCACTTCTAGCGCGGCAAGGCGCGTCAGGATCTCCCTCGAAGGAGCGCCAGCGATGACTCTCACCCGCAGGAAGTTCATCCAGATCGGCGGCGCGGCGGCCGGCGGCGCGGCCCTCGCGTCCGGGCTCACCACGCGCTGGTGGGGCCTCGACGCGGACCGCGTGGAGGATCCCGCCACCGACGGCGACCGCGTGGTCGCCTCGTACTGCGAGCTCTGCTTCTGGGGCTGCGGGGTGAGGGCGCACGTGAAGGACGGGCGGGTGACGAAGGTGGTCGGCAACCCCGACCACCCGCTCTCCCGCGGCATGCTCTGCCCGCGCGGCGCCGGCGCGACCGGCCTCCTCTACGACCCCGATCGCCTGAGGAGGCCGCTCGTCCGCACGCAGAAGCGGGGCGAAGACGTGTTCGAGGAGGTGAGCTGGGACGCGGCGCTGAACCGCGTCGGCGAGGGGCTCCTCGAGGTGAAGCGCCGGCACGGCCCCGAGGCGGTCGCGCTCTTCACGCACGGCTCGGGCGGCACCTGGTTCAAGCACTTCATGAAGGCGTGGGGCTCGCCCAACGTCGGCGCGCCGTCCTACGCGCAGTGCCGCGGGCCGCGCGAGGCGGGCTACCTCCTCACCTTCGGCACGCCGCTCGGCTCGCCGGAGCCGATCGACCTCGCGAACGCCCGGGTCATCACGCTCATCGGCAGCCACCTCGGCGAGAACATGCACAACACCCAGGTGCAGGACCTCGCCGAGGCGGTCGGGCGCGGCGCCGAGCTCGTGGTGGTCGACCCGCGCTTCTCGGTCGCCGCGAGCAAGGCGCGCTACTGGCTGCCCATCAAGCCCGGCACCGACATCGCGCTCCTCCTCGCCTGGATGAACGTGATGCTGGCGGAGAACGCCTACGACGCCGAGTACCTCGCGAAGCACGCGGTCGGCCTCGAGGAGCTCCGCGCGCACGTGGCGGACAAGACGCCGGAGTGGGCCTATCCCATCACCGGCCTCCGCCCCGAGCTCATCCGCGACAGCGCGCGGCTCATCGCCTCCGCGCGCCCCGCCTCGCTCGTCCACCCCGGCCGCCACACCACCTGGTACGGCGACGACACCCAGCGCGCGCGGGCCATGGCGATCCTCTCCGCGCTGCTCGGCAGCTGGGGCCGGCGCGGCGGCTACGTGAGCCACGCGAAGCTCTCGCTCCCGCCGTACCCGGTGACGGCCGAGCCTCCGCACGGGGGGAAGGGCGCGGCCGACCGGCCGAAGAAGGGCGGCTTCCCGGTCGCCACCGAGGTCATCGCCTCGGGCCTGTGCGACGCGAGCGTGTCGGGCCAGGCGCTCTACGACCTCAAGGCCTGGCTCATCTACGGCTGCAACCTCATGCAGGCGCTGCCCGACCGGCGCCAGACGGTGAAGGCGCTCGAGGGGCTCGACCTCGTCGTGTCGATCGACGTGCTGCCCGCGGAGATCTGCGGGTGGAGCGACGTGGTGCTCCCCGAGGCGACCTACCTCGAGCGCGACGACGACATCGCGGCGCCCGCGTACAAGCGGCCGTTCCTCGCGGTGCGGCAGGAGGTGGTGCCGCCGCTCCACGACTCGAAGCCGGGCTGGTGGATCGCGAAGGAGCTCGCCGGGCGCGTGGGGCTCGCGGAGCACTTCCCCTGGAAGGACGCGCGCGAGTACGTGGACGCGCGGCTCCGCGCGGGCGGCCACGACGTCGCCCGCGCCCGCGAGACGGGCGTCGTGCTCGGCCGCGAGGTCGCGACCTGCGAGGAGGAGGGGCTCGCGGTCGAGGTGCCCCACGAGTCGGGCAAGATCCAGCTGCGCAGCGAGGAGCTCGCGAAGCTCGGCTTCGACCCGCTCCCCCAGTACTACCCGCACGAGGAGCCGCCCCCGGGCCAGTTCCGGCTGCTCATGGGGCGGGCCCCGACGCACACCTTCGGCCGCACGGTGAACAACCGGCTCCTCGCCGAGCCCTACCCGGAGAACGAGGTGTGGGTGAACGCAGACGTCGCGCGCGCGCTGCCCGGGTTCGCGCAGCCGCTCGAGGACGGCGAGCGCGTGTTCCTCGTGAACCAGGACGGCGCGCGCTCCGGGCCGGTGCGCGCGAAGGTGACGCAGCGGATCCGCGGTGACTGCGTGTACCTCGTGCACGGCTGGGGGCAGACCGCGAAGCGGCTCGGCTACGCATACGGCCGCGGCGCCTCCGACAGCGCGCTCGTCACCCGCTACGCCGTCGACCCCATCATGGGCGGCACCGGCATGAGCGTGAACTTCGTGCGCCTCGAGCGCGCCGAGAGGTCGGCATGAGGAAGCGCTACGCCATGGCGGTCGACACCGCCCGCTGCGTCGGCTGCAACGCCTGCGTCATCGCCTGCAAGACGGAGAACGCGCTGCCGAGCGGCGGGTTCCGCGGCTGGATCGCCGAGGAGACGCACGGCGCGTTCCCGGGGCTCTCCATGGAGATCCGCTCGGAGCGCTGCAACCAGTGCAGCCGCCCGTCCTGCGTCTCCGCCTGCCCGACGGGCGCGAGCCACGTCGCCGACGGCGGGGTGGTGGCCGTGACGCGGTCGAAGTGCACGGGCTGCAAGGCCTGCGTGGCGTCGTGCCCGTACGGCGCGCGCTACGTCCACCCGGAGGGCTTCGTGGACAAGTGCACCTTCTGCCTGCACCGCGTCCGCGAGGGGAACCTCCCCGCCTGCGTGGAGACCTGCCCCACGCGCGCGCTCACCTTCGGCGACCTCGCCGACCCGGCGAGCCGCGTCGCGGAGCTCACCCGCTCGCGCCGCGTGAAGGTGCTCCAGCCCGGGTCGGGCAACGAGCCGAACGTGTTCTTCCTCACGTAGGAGCCCGAGATGCAACGGAACCCCGACAAGTTCTGGAACCCGTACCTCGCCGGCGTGGCCCTCGGCCTCGTGCTCTTCACCTCGTTCCTGGTGATGGGCTCGGGCCTCGGCGCCTCCGGCGCGTCGCTCCGCGCGGGCATCGCCGCGCTCGAGGTCTTCGCGCCCTCGCACGTGGCGAGCACGCCGTCCCTCGCGCGCGCGGAGGCGAGCCCGCACGTGACCTGGCTCGTGTTCGAGATCTTCGGCGCGCTGCTCGGCGGCGTCGTCGCGGCCTACACCTCCGGCCGGCTGCGCGGCGAGGTGCTGAAGGGGCCCCGCATCGGCAACGGCGCGCGGCTCGCGCTCGCGCTCGCGGGCGGCGTGCTCATGGGCGCCGCCGCCAAGATGACGCGCGGCTGCACCTCCGGCCAGGCGCTCTCGGGCGGCGCGCTCCTGTCGGTCGGCGCCTGGGCCTTCATGTTCTCGGTGTTCGGCGGCGGCTACGCGCTCGCCTGGTTCCTGAGGAGGGAGTGGAGATGACGTTCCCCATCCTGCCGCCCTTCGAGCTCGGGCTCGTCGCCGCGGTCCTCATCGGCTTCGGGTTCGGGTTCGTGCTCGAGCGCGCCGGCTTCGGGCGCGCCAACAAGCTCGCCGCCCAGTTCTACGGGGAGGACATGACCGTCTTCAAGGTCATGTTCAGCGCGATCGTGACGGCCATGCTCGGGGTCGTGCTCGCCTCGGCGCTGGGGCTCGCCGACTTCAAGGCGCTCGCGGATCACGCCGTGAGCGGCACCTACCTCGTGCCGATGGTCGCCGGCGGGTTCCTGCTCGGCGCCGGCTTCATCGTCTCCGGCTACTGCCCGGGCACCTCGTTCGTGGCGATGGCCTCCGGCAAGCTCGACGGGCTCATGACCGTGCTCGGCGTCATCGTGGGGCAGGTCCTCTGGGCGGAGCTCGAGTGGCGGCCGGGGTTCGCGACCTTCCACAACGCCGGCGACCTCGGCAACTTCTACCTCTGGGAGCTGTTCCACCTCT
Organism: Anaeromyxobacter sp. SG17; assembly: GCF_022690695.1. Classification (NCBI taxonomy): domain Bacteria; kingdom Pseudomonadati; phylum Myxococcota; class Myxococcia; order Myxococcales; family Anaeromyxobacteraceae; genus Anaeromyxobacter; species Anaeromyxobacter sp. SG17. The sequence continues at coordinate 188,268 of NZ_JALCYX010000002.1, read as the reverse complement.
CGCCGCGCTCCGGCCCGTACGTCGTCGCGCTCGCCGTCACCGCGATGGCGGTCGGGTGCTTCGTCGGCGCCGAGAAGCTGGAGCGCGTCCTCGCAGGCCGCTCCCATCCCGGCGCGGTCCCGACGCCGGCGGGGCGGCCCGGGCGCTTCGTGTTCGCGGGGCTCGCCGTCGCGGCCGCCCTGGGCCTCGTGGGCCTCGCGGCGCCGACGGTGGCCCGCGAGGGCGGGCGCGCGCCGACCGGCCTCGCGCCGCTCGCGCTGGCCCGCCGCGTGTTCGACGAGCCCTGGAAGCTCCGCATCGTCGATCTGAGGCCGATGGAGGCCTGCTCGGCGAAGCGGATCCCCGGCGCCGAGTGCGTCCCGCAGGACAAGCTCGGCACGCTCGGGCTCGCGGACGCGAGCCCCGGGCGCGACCTCGTGCTCGTCGCGGCCGCCGAGCTCCCCGCCATGCCGGAGGCCGCCGCGGCCTACCCGGGCCGCGTGTACGCCCTCGAGGGCGGCTTTGCGGCGTGGGAGGCGTTCGCGCTCACCCCGCCCGCTCCGCCCGCTCCGGGCGCGCCGGCTTCCGACCTCGAGGCGTACCGGCTGCGCGCCGGGATCCAGGCGGCGATGACCGGAATGAAGGCGGCGCCGCCGCCCCCCGTGCCCGCCGCGGCGCCCGGCGGGCCGCGCAAGGCGGGCGGCGGCGGCTGCAGCGGCTAACGAACGGGAGACCACCATGACCGAGCTCGATCTCGCGCGGCACAGCCGGCTCATCGATCCGCAGCTGCACGTCTGGGGCTGGGAGGTCCCCGTCTACCTCTTCCTCGGCGGAATGGCGGCGGGGCTCATGATCGTCACCTCGCTCCTCGCCGCGCGGCGGCCGGAGCGCTCCCCCGCCGCGCGCTGGCTCGCCTTCGCCGCGCCGGTGCTCGTGTCGGTGGGCATGGGCGCCCTGTTCCTCGACCTCGCCCACAAGCTCCACATCGCGCGCTTCTACCTCGCGCTCCGGCCGTCCTCGCCCATGTCGTGGGGCGCGTGGATCCTGGTCGCCGTCTACCCGGTGAGCCTGCTCGTCGCGCTCGGCGGGCTCGACGAGGCGCAGGCCGCGCGGGCTGCGGCGCTCGCCGGCCGCGTCGGCCTGGGCGGCCTCGTCCGGACCGCGCGGGCGTACGCGCTCCGCCGCGCGCCGGCGCTCCTCCGCGCGAACCTGTGGGTGGGCGTCGCGCTCGGCGTGTACACCGGCGTCCTCCTCTCCACGCTCGGCGCGCGCGCCCTGTGGAGCTCCGCCCTGCTCGGCCCGCTCTTCCTCGTCTCGGGCCTCTCCACCGGCGCGGCCTTCCTGCTCCTCTTCGGGCTCGACGCGGAGGAGCGGCGGCTCGTCGCGCGCTGGGACCGTGCGGCGATCACCGTCGAGGCGGCGCTCATCGTCCTGTTCCTCGTCGGGCTCTCCACGGGAGGCGCGGCGGGTCACGCCGCCGCGGGGCTCCTGCTGGGCGGCCCGTTCACGGCGCAGTTCTTCGCCCTCGTGGTCTTCGGCGGCCTCGCCGTGCCGCTCCTCATGGAGACGCTCGAGGTGCGCCTGCACCTCGGCGCGACCCGCGTGGCGCCCGCGCTGGTGCTCGCGGGCGGGCTCGCGCTGCGCTGGATCCTGGTCGCGGCGGGCCAGGCCTGAGGGCGCGGGGCGCCGGCGCCGTGCCCGCGCGCCGGCGGCACGCCACCGTCATCCACGCCCGTCCGCGCTCGGCTTCGCCGACGCCTCGGCCGTCGGACCGGCGAGGCGGAACGGGTGCTCGAAGCTCAGGTACAGGAACACGGCGCGCTCCCCGTGGCTCGGCCCGACGCCGAGCGGCACGCTGACGCCCGGGACGATCTGCAGCCCGCTCGCGAAGTCGATCGCGCCGCGCACGCCCGGGTTGACGGTGAACGTCTCCGCGTGATCGTTCGCGCCGGGACGCGCCGTCTCCGAGCGCGTGTAGAGCACCTCCGTCAGCACGTTGAAGCGCGCGTGGGCGAGCCAGATGAGGCTCTGCCCGGCTGAGAACGAGGTGAGCGCCCCGTGGCCGCCGTCGGAGGCGAGCGCGGACGGAACGTACGTTCCGCCGAGGTTCACGTGCGTGACGAAGCGCCGCCCGAGCATGGCGCTCAGCGGCAGGTTCACCTGGACGCCGGCGCCACCGAGCCCCAGCCCGCGCCGCTCGTCGCCGGTGGGGACGAGGACCGAGAGGCGCGGCGCGAGCGCGACCTCCGTCTCCCCGCTCCCGATCGCCTGCCAGCGGTAGTTGAGCATGAGGTCGCCGAGCCCGGTGGCGCGGGGGGCCTCGAGGCCGGCGTAGTTGAGCGTGACGCTCGCCTGGTGGGTCTGCCCGAGCACCGGCCACTCCTCGGTGAACGAGTAGAGCCACGCGCCCGTGCCGCCGACGCGGCTGAAGGTGCTGATGTGCTGGATGACGCCCGGCTCCTGGTTGTAGGCCTCCTCGATGAGGAAGCTGTTGTCCTGGATCGGGAGGTCCCCCTCCGCGAGGGCGGCGGCGGGGGCCGAGAGGGCGACGGCGGTGAGCAGGGCGAGGAGGCGGTTCGAGGACATCGGGTGCGTGCTCCGGCGATTCGAGTGGGGTGGGGTCCCGGGGGAGCTTCCTCCCCGGGTCGAGTCGGGCTGCGGGATGGGCGAGGGGGTGCGAGGAGCGGATCAGGTCCCCGTGCCGCCGCCGGCGGAGGCCGACGGCCGCGGTGGGCGCGGCTCCGGGCGGCGGCCGAGCGTCACGAGGGGCGCGGGTGCGCGTGCCCGGGCGCTGCACGCGCCGCCCGACGAGCACCCGTGGCAGGCGCCTCCGCCCCTCCAGAGCGAGCGGTAGAGGAGGTAGAGCGCGCCCGCCATGACGAGCGCGGCGATGACGGCGTCTTCGAGGCCCATGCTCACGCCCCCAGCCCGAGCAGGCGGCCGCCCTGGTAGACGAGGAGCGCCATCCCCCAGGCGAGCGCCGTCTGGTACGCGAAGGCGACGCCGAACCACTTCCAGCCGCCGAACTCCTGGCGCATGGCGATGGCGACCACCACGCACGGCATGTAGAGCAGCACGAACACCATGAAGCCGAGCGCGGTGAGCGGCGTGAACGCGCCGCGCACGGCGTCCTTGAGCGGGGAGGGCGCCTCGTCGGCCTTGTCGATGGAGATGGAGGAGAGCCCCGCGGTGGACACCACGTTCGAGAGCGCCTCGCGCCCGGCGCCCACGAACGAGGTGCCGATCTCGCGCAGGTCCTCGGCGAACGTCGGCGCCTGCTCCTCGTGGGCGGGCTTCGGCGCGTAGATCTCGGACATCGTGCCGACCACGATCTCCTTGGCGATGACGCCGGTGATGAGCGAGGACGCCGCCTCCCAGGTGCCGAAGCCGAGCGGCGCGAGCGCGGGCGCCATCACCTGCCCCGCCTTGCCGAGGTACGAGTCCTTCTTGTGCTCCACGCCCCAGGGCAGGTTGAGCATGAACCAGACGATGACGGACACCGCGAGGATGTAGGTGCCGGCCTTGGTGAGGAAGTGCTTCCCCTTCTCCCAGGTGTGGAGGCACAGGCTGCGCAGCGACGGCATGCGGTAGGGCGGGAGCTCCATGATGAACGCCGGCGCCTCGCCGCGGAACAGCGTCTTCTTGAAGACGACGCCCATGGTGATCGCGAGCGCGATGCCGATGACGTAGAGCGACCAGATGACCGTGCCGGGCCGCTGCGGGAAGAACACCCCGACGAACAGCACGTACACGGGGAGGCGCGCGCCGCAGGACATGAGGGGGATGAGGAGCGCGGTGAGGATGCGGTCGCGCCCGCTCTCCAGCGTGCGGGTGGCGTACACGCCGGGGACGTTGCAGCCGAAGCCGAGGACCATCGGGATGAACGACTTCCCGTGGAGCCCCATCGCGTGCATCGCCTTGTCCATCACGAAGGCGGCGCGGGCCATGTAGCCGGAGCCCTCGAGGAAGGTGATGAAGAACATCATCGCGAAGATGACGGGGACGAAGACGAGCACGAAGCCGACGCCCGCGATGACGCCGTCGTTCACGAGCGACACCGTCCAGCCCGGCGCGCCGATCGCGCCGAGCAGGACCGCCGCCCAGCGCTTGAAGGGGCCGCTCGTCATCGCGTCGATCCAGTCGCCGAAGGGGGCGGAGAGATCGAACGTGAGCTTGAAGACGAGCCACATGGCGGCGAGGAAGATGGGGATCCCGAGGAAGCGGTTCAGGACCACCCGGTCGATCCGCTCGGTGAGCTCGGTCTTCTGGAGGCTCGGCCTCTCGAGCACCTCGCGGGTGAGCCCCGCCGCGAGGCCGTAGCGGGCCTCGGCGACGATCGCCTCCACGTCGTCGCCGTGGGCGGCGACGAGGTGGGCGAGCGGCGCCGCGACGAGGGCGTCGCGCTCGAGGCCGGTCTCCTCGAGGACGCGCGCGTCCCCCTCGACGAGCTTCAGCGCCAGCCAGCGCGCGGGGAGGCGCGCGGTGAGCTCCGGGTGTCGCTCCTCGAGGGCGCGCGCCACGCCCGCGGTCGCGCCGTCGAGGTCGGGGCCGTAGGAGAGCGGGGCGATCGTCCGGACGTGGCTGCGGTCGGCGGTGGCGACGACCGCTCCGAGCAGCTCCTCGAGGCCCTGCTTGCGCGTCGCGGAGGTCGGGACCACGCGGACGCCGAGCCGCGCCTCGATGCCGCGCACGTCGATGCGGTGGCCCTTCGCCTGCGCCTCGTCGTACACGTTGAGCGCCATCACCACCGGGATGCCGAGCTCGAGGAGCTGCACCGTGAGGTACAGGTTCCGCTCGAGGTTCGTCGCGTCCACGACGTTCACGATGACGTCGGGCCGCTCGTGGGCGAGGTAGTCGCGCGCGACGATCTCCTCCTGCGAGTAGGGCGAGAGGGAGTAGGTGCCCGGCAGATCGACGAGCCGCAGGCGCCGCCCCTCGTGCTCGAAGGCGGCCTCCTTCTTCTCCACGGTGACGCCCGGCCAGTTGCCCACGTGCAGGCGGCTGCCGGCGATCGCGTTGATGAGCGTGGACTTGCCGGAGTTGGGGTTGCCGGCGACCGCGATGGTGATCGACCGCGCGGCGCCGGGGTGCTCTGCGGAGACCGGGGAGAGCTTCGGCGCGGCGCTCACGGCGTCACCTCCACCGCGATGCCCTCCGCCTCCTTCTTGCGGAGCGACAGGTGGTAGCTGCGGATCCGCACCTCGATGGGATCGCCGAGCGGGGCGACCTTCTCCACCCGCACCTCCTCGCCGGGGAGGAGCCCCATGTCCATGAGCCGCCGCCGCATCGGGCCGATCGCCCCGATCGCCGTGATGCGCCCCTTCTCGCCGGGAGAGAGCCTCGCCAGGTTCATTTCCGTCGTCTCCGTCACTTGGTGACCTTGATCTTCATGGCGACGCCGCGATCGACCGCGATGCGCGACTCGTCCACCTTGACGAGCACCGGGCCCGCGCCGTTGCTGAGCATCACGACCCGCTTGCCGATGCGGAGGCCCATCTCCTCTGCGCGCGACTCGCACCCGCCGCGCGCGGCGGTGGCGACGGCGACGATCTCCGCGGACTCCCCGTCGCCGAGGAGGCCGAGGGGCATCCCGGGGCGCGGGGCGGGCGAGCCGTCCGCTGCGGTGCTGCTGGAACGAGGCATGTGGCGGGTTCTCCGACTGCGAGTCACATCGACTGCGTGAGCTGGAAGGTGAAGACCGGCAGGCCACCGCCCTGCGAGACCGGGAAGAGCGCGCCGGCCATGAGCGCGCTGTTCTCGGCGAGCGCGACCTTCACGGTGGGGCCGGCGGAGACCGCGACCTCGCCGGCGGAGACCTCGGAGACCACCTCGGCGAGCGCGCGCCAGCGGGCGCCGAGCGCCACCGCGGCCGACGTGCCGAAGTGCAGGTGCGGCGACCACGCGGTGACGCCGCTCGCGACGCTCGCGCTCGCGCGCAGCGCCATGCGGCCGAGCGCGCGGATGGCGCCGAGCCCGAGGCCGGCCTCCGCCTCGTGGAGGGAGTGCGTCGAGCCGAACAGATCGACCGACGCGGAGAGCCCGGTCCGCGTCGCGCTCGGGGCGCGGAGCAGGAGCTTGAGCGACGCGCCGGGGGTGTCGAGCGCGACGGTGCCCCCCGTGCCGAGCCCCACGTCCGCGGAGAGGCCGACGCGCTCACCCAGCCCCATCGCGAGCTGGACGCGCGGCGAGGCCTGGAGCGCGGTCTCCCCGGTGACGGGATCCGGCTCGCCCTCGGCGAGGGCGAGGGAGAGGTTCAGGTCGCGCCCTGCGGGTGGGAGCGTGTCGCAGAGGAAGAGCGCCTCGGCGACGAGCTCGGGCTCCTCCTGGCCGGGCGCGTCCTCCTGCGAGCGCGCGAGGAGCGGCGCGACGGCGAGGGCGGCGAGGGCGAGGAGGGCGGCGCGGCGGTAGCGGCGGGAGCGCGAAGAGCAGCAGGAGTGCGTGGGGCGCATGTTCGGTCACCTCGGGCCGGCGCCCGCGTGCGGGCTCCGGGGTCGGGGCGCTGGGCTCGAGGTCCTCTGGCCGCCAATCTTGCGAATCATTCTCAATTTCGAAACGGACGATACTCGGTCTCAGCGGGTCCGATCCACGGACTCGCAGTGCGGCTGAGTTGACGACGATCAAGAGAGTGGGCCAAGTCCGCCCGGGCTCACGTGATCTTCGCCGCGAGATCGCGCCCCGTGGCCGCACCCCAACGTCGCGCTACCGTGCCCCCGCCGGATGGGCGATCCCGGAGCCCATGGCCCACCGCGTCTGCCCCTGGTGGCTGGGTTATCTGCTGGTGAACCCGCTCCGGCGGCTCGTGCAGAACCCGCTCACGCTCCTGCGCCCGTACGTGGCGGAGGGGATGACGGTGCTCGAGCCGGGGCCGGGCATGGGCTTCTTCACGCTCGACCTCGCGAGGCTCGTCGGGCCCTCCGGCCGCGTCGTGGCGGTGGAGCTCCAGCCGAAGATGCTCGAGGCGCTCCGCCGTCGCGCCGGCCGCGCCGGCCTCGCCGAGCGGCTCGACCTCCGGCTCGCCCACCCCGACACGCTCGGCGTCGAGGATCTCGCGGGCGAGGTCGACGTGGTGGTCGCGTTCGCGATCGTGCACGAGCTGCCGAGCGCGGCGCGCTTCTTCGCGGAGGCCTCCGCGGCGCTCCGGCCCGGCGGCCGGCTGCTCCTCGGGGAGCCGAGCGGGCACGTCTCTACGGCGGAGCTCGAGCGCGAGCTCGTGGCCGCCTCGGACGCAGGGCTCCTCGTCGCCGCGCGTCCTTCCGTGTGGCGGAGCCACGCGGCGGTGCTCGTCAAGGCGTAGCGGTTCCCCGCGGAGAGGCCCGCCGGAGGCCGGGCGGCGCCTGCTCGCGCGCCCCTCCGCGGGCGGCGCGGCGCGCTGCGTCGCCGCCCCCACCGGTCCACGAAGCGGGCGCTCCGAGGTGCGATCCGGGGCGCAAAAGCTGCGAGACCCCTTGCCCGGGCGCGCGGTGCTTTGTGACAATCACGCACTTTTTCGTGACGAAGCCCGAGCGCGGTTCGCCGCCAGGCTGACCGGGCGATCGGCACGCTTTGCGCGGGATTCACACAGCGTCGTACAGAGGACCGAGCCCATGGCCACGAAGGCGATCAAACCGATCCTGACCAACCCGCTCGATCCGGTCGAGAAGGTCGAGTTCAACATCCCGGGCGAGATCGCCCGCGAGACCGGCGGCTACGAGGAGGCGATGAGGGAAGGGCACGACCTCGTCCAGCGCCCCATCCGCTCGGTCAGCATCGAGCAGATCGAGAAGCAGCACTTCAAGCGGCGCATGACGGTCTGGGAGCGCATCCGCGTCCTGACGGACAAGGATCCGATCGTCCTCTACCAGAACTGGGGCAAGAACCTCGACGGCGCGTCGCTCGTCACGGCGGTGCTGAACGTCCGGGGCCGCGACGTCGCCTGCTACGGCCACGACTTCACCGTGCGCGCGGGCTCGATGGACGCGACGAACGGCTCGAAGCTCGCGCGCCTCTTCCGGCTCGCCGGCGAGAAGGGCATGCCGCTCATCGGCATGAACGACAGCGCCGGCGCGTACGTGCCGGCCGGCGTGGGCGGGCTCGACGGCTACGCCGAGGCGTTCACCGCGCTGCGCAAGATCAGCGGCGTCGTGCCGTCCATCATGTGCATGTTCGGCTTCAACGCGGGCGGCGGCTCGTACCTGCCGCGCCAGGGCAGCTTCGTCATCCAGCCGAACGACACCTTCTTCGGCCTCACCGGCCCGGGCGTCGTGAAGTCGGTGCTCGGCGAGGACATCACGCCCGAGGAGCTCGGCGGCCCCAAGGTCCACGGCGCCTCCGGCGTCGCCGACCTCACCGTGGCGGACGAGCTCGCCGCGCTCCGCCAGGCGGTGCGCCTGCTCGCCTACCTCCCCGACAACAACGGCGTCTCCGCGCCGTTCCAGCCGACGAGCGACCCGCTCGACCGGAAGACCTGGGAGATCAACACGCTGCTCAAGAAGGCGTTCAACTCGCCGACCGGCTTCAACACGCCGTTCGACGTGTCGATCATCATCCAGCAGGTGTGCGACTACGGCGACTACTTCGAGATCCAGCCGGAGCGCGCGCGGGAGGTCGTCACCGCGTTCGGCCGGCTCGGCGGGAACGTCGTCGGCTTCGTCGCGAACAACAGCGCCGTCGGCTCCGGGCAGATCGACTGCGACACCGCGCTGAAGATCGCGAGGTTCGTGCGGTTCTGCAACATCTACAACATCCCCATCATCTTCATGGAGGACACGACCGGCTTCCTCCCCGGCCGCGAGCAGGAGGCGCGCGGCATCGTGCAGGCGGGCCGCTCGATGCTCGACGCGATCGTCGACGTGCGCACCCCGCGCATCCTGCTCATCCTGCGCAACGCCTTCGGCGGCGCGTACGCGTCCTACAACAACTACCCGACCGGCGCGGACCTCGTGCTCGCGCTGCCGACCACGCGCCTCGCGGTGATGGGGCCGGCGGGCAAGGAGTTCGTCTACAAGGACGAGCTGCGCAAGGTCCGCGGCGCGGCGGCCGAGATGGTGAAGAAGGGCGTCGAGCAGCGCACCGCCGCCGGCATGGAGGGCCCCGCCGCCAAGAAGGACGCGGAGAAGGAGGCGGCGGAGTGGCTGAAGCAGCAGGAGGCCGCGCTCAACCGCCGCTACGAGAAGGAGCTCATGAACCCGAAGGAAGGGCTCGCGCTCGGCTCCATCTCCTCGCTCGTGATGCCCACCGAGCTGCGCAAGGTCCTCGGCGAGAACATGGGCTTCCTGCTCCGGCACTACAAGCCGTCCCCGATGTCCGGCCCGCAGCGCGAGTTCCACTAGGTCCGCGGCTCGACCCGAATCCAAGACTGGAGACTTGAGACCGATGGCTCCGACCGCCGACTACTACAAGACGAACCCCCTCGTTCACCGCGACCGCCGCCTCGGCAAGGCCGGCTCCGCGTGGATCCGCTCCTTCGCCTGCGAGGACCTGAAGCCGCTCATCGTCTGCCGCGGCCCGATCCGCAAGGAGGCGATGGACGTCTTCGAGGAGATGGGGATCCGCCACTACGGCATCCTCCTCTCCGAGAAGGACTCCATCGTCTACGCGAACGCGCTCGCCCCCGAGCTGCGCCAGCTCACCGACACGAGCCGCGTGCACCGGGTCCCCGACTACACCGGCGCGACGAAGGAGGAGCGCGTCGAGCGGATGAACCAGATCGTCCGCATCGCGCACGAGAACGGCTACGACTCGGTGTTCGCCGGCTACGGGTTCATGGCGGAGGACGAGGAGTTCGTCGCGACGCTCGAGCGGGCGGGCCTCAAGTTCATCGGCCCGAACTCGGTGACGCAGGCGCGCGCCGGCAAGAAGGACGAGGCCAAGCGGACCGCGCTGGAGGTGGGCGTCTCCGTGACGCCCGGCGTGAACAACGTCACCGCGCGCACGCTCCTCTCGAAGCACAAGACGCGCAAGGCGCTCCTCGCGCTCGTGGAGGCGGAGGACCTCACCGTCGACCGGAAGCTCCTCAAGGACGAGCAGCTGTCGCTCGAGGAGCTCGCCGACCACGTCCTCATGGCGTCCTACGCCAAGGGGATCGACCTCTACACCATCGACGAGCTCGGCTGGCAGGTGCAGCGCGAGGTCGCCGAGATGTTCAAGAAGCACCCCGGCACGCGCGTGCGCCTCAAGGCCATCGGCGGCGGCGGCGGCAAGGGCCAGCGCATCCTGGGCGGCGCGCTCCTCACCGCGAGGCACGCCGACGCGAAGCTCATCGAGGAGGCGGCCGCCGAGGCCCCCACGCTCGTCCGCGAGGTCCTGAACGAGGTCAAGGCGACCGGCGTCGGCGACAACAAGAACGTCCTCATCGAGCTCAACATCGAGCAGACCCGCCACAACGAGATCCAGCTCCTCGGCAACGGGAAGTGGTGCGTCTCGCTCGGCGGCCGCGACTGCTCCCTGCAGATGCACGAGCAGAAGCTCCTCGAGATCTCGGTCACGCAGGAGGGGCTCGCCGCCGCCATCGAGCGCTCGGAGCGGGCAGGGCGGAAGGACGAGGCCCGCGCGCTCGCGACCGACCTCGAGATCCTGAAGCGGATGGAGGACGACGCGGCCCGCTTCGGCGCCGCGGTCGGGCTCGACTCGGCCTCGACCTTCGAGTGCATCGTCGATCGCGACCGCTACTACTTCATGGAGGTCAACACCCGCATCCAGGTCGAGCACCGGGTGACGGAGCTCTGCTACTCGCTGCGCTTCGCGAACCCGGACGACCCGAGCGACGCGTTCGTGGTCGAGTCGCTCGTCGAGGCGATGGCGCTCCTCGCGCGCCACAAGGAGCGGCTCCCGAAGCCCACGCGGATCCCGCGCTTCGGCGCCGCGGCCGAGGCGCGCCTCAACGCGACCGACGCCTCGCTCTCGCCGCACGCGGGCGGCCTCATCCGCTTCTGGTCGAAGCCCATCGAGGGCGAGATCCGCGACGACCAGGGCATCAGCATGCCGAACCCGGACACCGGCATGTTCATGCGCTACCACGTGGCGGGCGCGTACGACTCCAACATCGCGCTGCTCCTCACGAAGGGCGAGGATCGCCTCGACAGCTACCTCCACCTCGCCAAGGTGCTGCGCAAGACGAGCCTGCGCGGCGTGAACCTCGCCACGAACCTCGAGTTCCACTACGGGCTCGTCAACTGGTTCCTCGGCCAGAACGTGATGGCGAAGCCGACCACCCGCTTCGTCGTGCCGTACCTCACGCTCGTGGGGCTCCTCGCCGAGGAGGGGAGCAAGCTCGACACCGCCTACGCGTTCGCCGAGATGAAGAAGCACTACGCGGCGCAGATCGCGAAGGAGAGCCCCGGCGACCCGTCGGTCACGAAGGCCATGGCGGAGGTGATCGACCGCAAGCTCACCCTGCTCACGCGCGTGATGGATCGGCTGCTCGAGGCGCCGCACCTCCTCGCCGGCTGGCTCAGCCTGAACCGCAAGCACTACCGGCTCGAGCAGGGCAAGGTGTTCTGGATCCGCAACCCGCTCGGCGTGCTCAACGACACGTACGAGTACCTGAACATGGGGTGGGACGCGCGGAAGCCGGCCGCCGAGGTGATCTGGCAGCACGACCACGAGCTGCTCCAGAAGTCGATCCGGTTCTACGTGGCGCTCCGGAAGACGTTCGGCCTCAAGAAGGAGGAGTTCTACAAGCTGAACGAGATCCTGAAGAGCGAGGCCCCGCAGGGCGGCTACGACGCCGAGACCTGGAGCCAGATCCGCGCCGCGCACCTCGGCTACGAGGCCGGCAACGAGCTGCTCGGGCTCCTCTTCACCGCCGCCGAGGCGGTGAAGTTCTTCGACTTCCGCGTGGAGGCGAACCTCGACGTCACGATCCCCGCGTACCTCAACGATCCCGAGCTCCAGGCGCGCATGAAGAAGGTGCTCGTGCCGCCGCCCGCGACGAAGGCCGACGAGCTCGTCGCCCCGTTCGGCGGCATGCTCTACCGCCAGGAGGCGCCCGGGAGGCCGCCCTTCGTCAGCGACGGCGTGCACTTCGACAAGGGGCAGGCGCTCTACATCATCGAGGTCATGAAGATGTTCAACACCGTCCGCGCGCCGTTCTCCGGCACGATCGACCGGGTCCTCATGACGGGGCCGGACGGGACGGTCGTGCAGAAGGGCCAGCCGCTCTTCAAGATCACCCCGGACGAGAAGTTCGTCGCGCAGGATCCCAAGCTCATCGAGCGCGAGCGGCGCGCGCGCACCGCCGAGCAGCTCCAGGCGGTGCTCATGACGCCGTACGAGAAGCTGTACGACGTCGAGCCGCGCGAGGTGGAGCTGGACCTCGTGCGGGCCGGCGACTACGTCCTCGCCGTGTAGCCGGGCGGCCCGCCCGGCCGCCGGACCCTCGAGAGCCTCGCCCGGCGGGCGGGGCTCTTCGTTCTTCTTTGGCGGGGCACCTCGTCCAGACGAGACGGGGCGGCGGCTGCCGGCGCGCGCGGCGCCCGCCGCTCACTGGCGGCGGCGCCCCTCGCCCGCGACGAGCTCGAGGCGACGCGCCTCCGCCGTCCCCGCGGCGCGCGCGCGGCTCTCGGTGCAGAAGCTCGCGAGCAGCTGCCCGTCCACGGTCACGCGCCAGAGGTGCGAGTCGACGCGCTCGATCGCGACGAGGTGCCCGCGAACGGACCGGGTGATGCGCGCGGCGCTCATCGTTTATTGTTAATCGCGCCAGCGGTGAAAAGCCCGCCCACGAGGGGCCGGAGCGCGGCTCGGAGAGACGGGGCTCGGACGTCCCTCCACGAGCGGTCAAGCCGGGTCCGTGCCGGGCGAGCCGGCGCTCGGGGCTTCCCAGCGGAGGGCGCAGGGCGTACAAGAGACGCGCGCCGGCCGGATCGGGCGTAGCGACCGGAAACGAGCGAGCGCCCTCCTCGACGGCAGACCCCAGACCGCGCTCTCCCGCTTTGCGACGCAGGCATCACCGCGTCGGGCGCGTGCGCGCGTCCTCTCGCGACACACGCGCTACAAGCCTTGCGAAAGGACGTCGATGGCCGATCTGAAGGAAGGAATGCTGGTACAGCACGCGTCCCTGGGAGTCGGCAAGGTCGTCGCCCTCGAGGCGAACGCGGTGCACGTCTTCTTCCCCGACAGCGAGAAGCGCTTCGCCGCGAAGCTCCGCCTGCCCGCCGCGAGGGCGCTGCTCTCGACCGACGGCCTGGAGCGGAACTCCTGGCTCGAGGGGCTCTCGTCCTTCGCGCTCGACGCGCAGAGCGGCCGCTACGCGCTCGCCGCGAACTTCCTCACCCACGAGGAGGCGGTCGCCGAGTTCCAGGCGCTCTATCCACAGGGCTTCGCCGATCCCGCCTACACTGCGAGCGGCAAGCGCGAGCGGGCGGCGCGGTGGCGCGCGGCGAGCGCCGCGTGGAAGGAGACGTTCCCGAGCGGCGAGGGCGCGCGGCTGGCCGACGAGGGCGAGGTGGGCGAGCTCGTGAAGCGGATCTCCCGCTCCGCTCCGCTCGCGGCGCTGTTCGACCCGGTGCTCGAGGAGGACGGCCTCGCCGAGGTGTTCGAGGACGAGGCCGCTGCCCGCGCCTTCTTCGACGCGCTGTTCGGCCTGCTCTCCGTCCCGGTCCCGGCCCGCGCCCGCTTCGACAAGCTCTTCGCGGCCGCCGCGGGGCTCGCCGTGGCGCCCGCCTCGAGCTGGGCGCTGGCCACGGCGCTCCCGCTCCTCGCCGACCCCGGCCGCCACGTCGTCATCTGGCCCAAGTCGACCCGCGCCGCCGCGGAGCGGCTCGGCTGCGACCTCCGCTACGACCCCGCGCCCAACTGGGCGACCTACTCCGCCGTGCGGGCGTTCGCGACGCAGCTCCGGGAGCGCCTCGCTCCGCTCGGCGCCCAGGACTTCGTGGACGTCGAGGTCTTTCTGAACGTCGTCGCCACGGCTCGCCGCCCGCAGCCCGCGGCGGTCGACGGCGCGACCACTCGCTCGAGGAGGACGCGGTGAACGACGGGTTCAAGGATCTCAAGGGCCGCATCCGCAAGCTCGAGGAGCAGCTCGTCGCACGCGGCCACGTCGACGTCGACTTCGCGCAGGCGGTGAGCCGGGTCCGGCGCGCGGTGCGCCACGGCGATCGCTCGCGGGAGCCGAGCCCGGAGCTGCGCGGGCTGCTCGAGCGCGCGGAGACCCTCGCTCGCAAGAGCACCTGAGCCGCTCCGGCGTCCTCCGCCGCCGCGCCGGGCATGGTCCCGGCAGCGGCGGTCTCCGTCCGATCCGGGAGGCGGCACGCCCCGCGAGGCGCGGCGAGCGCTCCCTCCTCGGCGCGGCGAGCGGCGGCTCGATGCCTGCAGAGCCGGGCACGGGGCGCTACAAGCTTCCAAGGTGTGACCGTCGCTCGGAGCCGTGGCTCCCTCCCCGGCCGCGCCCAAGGGAGACGAGATGGAGCACCCGGAGAAGGCCAGGCTCATCCACCATTACGACCGGGAGCGGGCCGGCATCCTCTGCGGCATCGAGGACCGGACCGCCCACTGGACCACGCGCAGGACCGTCAACTGCCCGCGCTGCAGCGAGATGCTGCGGGCGCGCGAGCAGCGGCCGTCCGCGCCGGAGGCGACGCACGCCGCAGACGCGGGCTGAGCCTGCACGAGCGGCCGCCGGCGCCTGCGAGCGCGCTCACTCCTCGCCCGCACGCCAGCGGCGCTCGAGCTCGACGTAGCTCGGCGGGAACGCCGGCTGCGCCCGCAGCGCGAACGAGGGGATGGGGTAGCGGATGCCGCCCCGGCCCGTCCCCTCCAGGCCGGCGACGATCGCGTCCGCCATCCCGAACGGGAAGGTGAACGCCAGCTCGTCGTCCGCGGCGAGGCCGAACAGCCGATCGCCGTAGCACGGCAGGATGAGCTGCGGCTCCTTCGTCTGGCGCGTCCGGATGACGATGTCGGCGCAGTCGCCGCGCCCGGTGAACTCCGCCTTGAAGCTGCCGCCCCGCTCGTAGAGCGCGGCGTTCACGAGCCGGAGCACCTGGGCCGAGTTTCCGTAGACCACCACCGTCTCGGGCTCGAAGGTCGATCGCTCGAGGGGGCCGACCACGACGCCGGAGATCTCGTCGCGGGCGAGGCGCGGCAGCGCCGACTCGAACGCCGCGCCGGCCTCCTGGCACGACGCGTACATCCCCTCGGCGAGCGCGCCGCGCTCGTAGTACGGGATGCGATCCTCGAACCCGAACGCCGCCTTGGCGATGGGGCAGGCGAGATCCTCGCCCGTGAACGCGATCGTCCAGCCGTAGCGGCGCGCGAGCGCGACGCACTGGCAGATCGCGACCTGCGCGCCGAGGTCCTTCGACGGCCGCTTCGCCTTCGCGGGGACGGGCTCGCCGGGCGCGAGCGGGCGGATCGCGACCGGGAAGGTGGCGACGCGGAGGTGCTTCTCGAGGTGCTTCGCGAGCGTGGGGGCGTCCATGAGGGGCTCCTCGGTCATGCGGGGCGCCCCACGATGCCACGCTCCGGGGGTGCTGCTCGACGCTCCGCGGGGGACGAGCGGACCGCCTGGCCTCTGCGAGCCCCGCCGCCGCACGTTACAACCCCTGGCAGGCGGGCCCGGTGCAGGGGCGGCTGGTCCCTCACCCGGCCCGCGGTTTCGACGGACGGAGACGCAATGGAGCAGCACGCGCAGAAGAAGATCGTCCACTACTACGACCGCGAACTGCAGCGGATCCTGTGCGGTGTCGTGGACCCAGGCGCCCACTGGACCATTCGCAGCCGGGTGAACTGCGAGCTCTGCAGCACGCTCCTCCGCGAGCGCCGGCTGCCGGTCGCCGCCCCCGAGGCTGCCGTCGCGGCGGACGCCTGAGCGAGCGCGCCCGAGGCGGCGCGCGGTGCGCCCGCCGCGGGCGCGTCCGCGCGCGCCTCAGGAGGCGATGCGCGAGCGCACCGTCAGCACGGGGATGGGCGAGAGGCGCACGACGCGCTCGGCGACGCTCCCCATGAACGCGTGCGCGAAGCCGCGCCGCCCGTGGGTGCCCAGCACGACGAGGTCCGCGCCCGCCTCCGCGGCGGCCGCGAGGATCTGCTCCCACGGCGCGCCCACCCGCACGGTGCCCTTCACCCCGGGGCACACGTCGCGGATCGACGTGAGCAGCTCCTCGAGCTTGGTCTCCGCGAGATCGGTGATGGGAGTCACGAGGTCGACCGGCGCGGCGAACTCCGTGTAGGTCGGGACCTCGGCGACGTGCGCGACCGTCAGCTGGGCGCCGGCGTCGCGCGCGATCGTGACCGCCATCTCGAGCGCCCGGCCCGAGGCCTCGCTGAAGTCGGTCGCGGCGAGGACGTGCTTGAACGTGGCCATGGCTTCCCTCCGTGCTCCCAGAGCGATCTTCCTCCTGTGCCGCCGGGCGGTGATCGCCGGCGGACCGCGAAAAGAAGGGGCTCCCCTCGCCGCGGTGTCCCGGCCGGGCGTCCCGGCGCCAGACGAGCGGCCGGGGCGGTGAGCGCCCGGCGCGGCGCGATCCTGCGAGGCGAAGGATCATGGAGGAGTGAGCGACGCCGCCTCGCACCCCGTCGACCGGCTGCGCGAGTTCTTCGCGGTGCGCATCTGGGACGTCCGCCCCGCGGAGCTGCCCCGCGCGAAGGCCGCGCTGTTCCGCGCGAGCCGGCTCGGCTACTCGACCCTCCGCGGGTTCCTCGAGAACCGGCTCACCGTCCGCGCCGCCGCGCTCACGTACTACAGCGTGCTCTCGGTGGTGCCGTTCCTCGCGTTCGCCTTCGCGGTGCTGAAGGGCTTCGGCGCCTACCAGGCGTTCGTCGAGGGCTTCGTGAGGCCGTACCTCGCCGACACGTTCGGGCCGAACCCGGCCCTGTTCCAGGCGAGCGAGCGGATCCTCGAGTTCGTCGATCGAACCGACGTGTCGCGCCTCGGCGCGGTGGGGCTCCTCGTCCTCGTCTACACGAGCGTGTCGCTCGTCTCGAGCATCGAGATGGCCCTCAACGACGTGTTCGGCGCCAAGACCACCCGCCCGTTCCTGCGCCAGATCACCGACTACGTGACCCTGCTCGTGACCACGCCGATCCTGGTCTTCGCGGCGGCGACGGTCTCCACCGCGGCGCAGAGCTCGAGCGTGGTCGTGTTCCTGCGCGAGCGGCTCCGCCTCGGTCCCGCGATCGACTTCGCGCTCGGCTTCACCCCGGTGGTGGTGGTCGGCCTCGCGCTGTTTGCGATGTACGTGATCCTGCCCAACGTCCGGGTCCGCCCGCTGTCGGCGCTCCTCGGTGCGCTGCTCGCCGCGATCGGCTGGCAGGGATCGCTCGTCGTGCACGTGCAGCTGCAGATGGGCGTCGCGAAGTACAACGCGCTCTACTCCGTCCTCGGCGCCATCCCGATCTTCCTCGTCTGGACCTACGTCTCGTGGCTCATCGTGCTCGTCGGCGCGGAGGTCGCGGCGAGCCACCAGAACGAGCAGGTCGTGCGCGAGCGGCTCCGCGGCCACCGGGCGGACCAGGCGCTGAAGGAGACGCTCGCGGTCGCCGCCGCCGCGCAGCTCACGCGCGACTACCTCGCGGGCGGGACGCGACGGACGCCCGTCGAGCTCGCCCAGCTCCTCGAGGTCCCGCCGGCGGAGGTCGAGGAGATCCTCGAGGCGCTCGCGCGGGCCGGGCTCCTCGTCCGCGCCGTCTCCAGCCACGGCGTCGGCTACGTCCCCGGGCGCGACGTGGACGCCATCCGCGCGAGCGACCTGCGGGAGGCGCTCCGCCGCGAGCCGGGCGTGGACGACGTGCGCGCCGCGGTCCTGCGGCGGCTCGGGCCGGAGCTGCAGCGGCTCCTCCACGCGACCGAGGAGGAGCGCCGCTCCTCTCCGCACAACGCGACGCTGCGCGAGCTCGCCGCCCTCGCGCGCGACCCCGCGCCGGGCCCGGGCGGCGCGCGCGGAGCGGGGGGCGGGCGGGCGGGGGATCGCCCCGAGGTGCTCGACGGGAAGGCGCCGGACTCGCCTGGATAGCCGTGGCCACGGCGAGCGCCCGAGCTCCCGGGGCCGGGCGCGCCGGCACGTCCCATGCTTTGCAGACCGCCAGGAGGAGCTCATGGCCAGGCGGGCGACCGAGTGGACGACGCTGCGGATCCGATGCTGCCGATGCGGGCGCGTCGATCGCTTCGTGGTCCCGGCAGCGGCGGCGTTCTCGCTGGCGGACCGGCTGATGCTCGCGCCGTGCGCGGGGACCCTCGGGCGCCAGGCGCCGTGCAACAGCCGGGATCGCCGCCTCGACGTCCGGCCCGCGGCGGCGGCCGAGCGCCACGGGGCTGCCGCCATTCCGGGCTGAGGCTGCTCACCGCAGCGGCAAGTCGCGCAGGATCCGCACACTGGATCGCGCTCACCTGGGGTGCATGCGCCCCGAGTGGGCCCGCGGTCGAGGTGCTTACGCCTCGGACGGTCGCACCCCATCGCGCGACCGCATCCGGACGACCCTAATACTGTTGCGTGATCGGCGGGAGGAACGAATCCTACACCCCTCGCCACAGGCGGGAGCTTCACTCTCGGGCGACGCGCCCCACGGCGCGCTGCGAGGCGGAATGGCGGGACTGCGCGAGGAGATCGACTCGTCGGAAGATCCGGCGCCACGGGGGACGCCGTGACCGGCCGTGCGCTCGTGACCGGCGCGTCGGGCTTCGTCGGGGCGAACGTGGCGCGGCTCCTCCTCGAGCGCGGCGCGGAGGTGCGCGTCCTCGTGCGGCCCGGATCGCCGCGCGCGAACCTCGACGGCCTCCCCGTCGAGATCGCCGTGGGCGACCTGCGCGACCGCGAGGCGGTGCGACGGGCGGTGCGAGGCTGCCGCCGCGTGTTCCACGTCGCGGCGGACTACCGGTTCTGGGCGCGCGACCCGCGCGAGCTGTATGCCTCCAACGTGGACGGCACCGTGCACGTCATGGACGCGTGCCTCGCCGAGGGGGTGGAGCGCGTCGTCCACACCTCCACGGTCGGGACGGTCGGGCTCTCAGCGCTCCCCACGCCCTGCGACGAGACGACGCCGCTCGCGCCCGGCCAGCTCACCAGCCACTACAAGCGCTCGAAGCTCGCCGGGGAGCGGGCCGCGCTCTCCTACGTCGCGCGCGGCCTCGCGGTCGTGGTGGTGAACCCGTCCGCCCCGGTGGGCGCGTGGGACGTGAAGCCGACCCCGACCGGGCGGATCCTGGTGGACTTCGCGCGCGGCCGGCTCCCGGCCTTCGTGGACACGGGGCTCAACGTGGTGCACGCGCGCGACGTCGCCGAGGGCCACCTGCTCGCCGCGGAGCGCGGGCGCGTCGGCGAGCGCTACATCCTCGGCCACCGGAACATGACGCTCGCCGAGATCCTCGCCGAGGTCGGCGCGATCCTCGGACGTCCGGCCCCGCGCGTGCGGCTCCCCTACCTCGCCGCCCTCGCGGTCGGCGCGCTCGACACGGCGGTGTCGCGCCTCGTCACCCACCGGCCGCCCTCGGTCGCGCTCGAGGCGGTGCGCATGGCCCGCCGGCGCATGTTCTTCGACGCCGCCAAGGCGGTGCGGGAGCTCGGGCTGCCCCAGACGCCGGTGCGGATCGCCTTCGAGGATGCGCTCACGTGGTTCGGGGAGCGGGGCTACTTTCCGCGCCCCGGAGAGGGGAAGGCGGCATGGGCATCCCGCTGAAGCAGGCGGTGGCGGTGGGCCGGTACATCGTGGCCCAGAAGCTGCGCGGGCGGGCGCGCTACCCGCTCGTGCTGATGCTGGAGCCGCTCTTCCGCTGCAACCTCGAGTGCGCCGGCTGCGGGAAGATCCAGCACCCGGAGGCCGTGCTGCGGAGCTCGCTCACGCCCGAGCAGTGCTGGGCGGCCTCCGACGAGTGCGGAGCACCCGTCGTGAGCATCGCCGGCGGCGAGCCGCTCCTCCACCCCGAGATCGCCCGCATCGCGCGCGGGCTCGTGGAGCGCGGCCGGTTCGTCTACCTGTGCACGAACGCCATCCTGCTCGAGAAGAAGCTCGCGCTCTTCGAGCCGCACGGGCGGCTGACGTTCAACGTGCACCTCGACGGCGTGGAGGCGCGCCACGACGCGTCGGTGCAGCGCGCCGGCGTCCACCGGGCCGCGGTGGCGGCCATCCGCGCGGCGCGGGCGCGCGGCTTCCGCGTGACGACCAACTCGACCCTCTTCGTCGGCCAGGACCCGGAGGAGGTGCACCGGTTCTTCGACGAGGTGATGGCGCTCGGCGTGGAGGGCATGACCGTCTCTCCCGGCTACGGCTACGAGCGGGCGCCGGACCAGGAGCACTTCCTGCGGCGGGACGAGACGCGCGCGCTGTTCCGCCGCGTGCTCGCGCCCGCGCGCGAGCGCGGCTGGCGCTTCAATCACTCGCCGTTCTACCTCGACTTCCTCGCCGGGCTCCGCGACTACCAGTGCACGCCGTGGGGCAGCCCCAACTACAGCGTCCTCGGCTGGCAGCGCCCCTGCTACCTTTTCGCGGAGGGCGGCCACGCGAAGACCTTCGCCGAGCTCATGGAGACGACGGACTGGGAGAAGTTCGGGGCGGGGCGCCACCCGCGCTGCGCCGACTGCATGGTGCACTCGGGCTACGAGCCCTCCGCGGTGCAGGACTCGATGGCCACCGTCGGGAACGTCGTCCGCTCCGTGCGGTCGCTCATGCGCTGAGGGAGGTAGGGATGTCCATCGCCGAGCGGAAGGACAGCCACCTCGCCCTGTGCCTCGCGGAGGAGGTCGAGCTCCCGGGCGGCGACGCCACCGGGTTCGCCGCGCTGCGCTTCGACCACGACGCGCTGCCCGAGGTGGACCTCGCGGCGGTGCGGACCGAGACGGAGCTCTTCGGCAAGCGGCTCGCCGCGCCCATCGTGGTCGGCGCGATGACGGGCGGAACACCTCGCGCCGGCGAGGTGAACCGGCGCCTCGCGCGCGCCGCGGAGCGCTGCGGCGTGGGCTTCGCGCTCGGCTCGCAGCGGCGCATGCTCCAGGACCCTTCGACCCGCGACAGCTACGCGGTGCGCGAGGCCGCGCCGGGCCTGCCGCTCCTCTTCGGGAACCTCGGCGCCGTGCAGCTCAACCTGGGCGTGGGCGTCCCGGAGGTCAGGCGGCTCGTGGCCGAGGTCGGCTGCGACGCCTTCAACTTCCACCTGAACCCGCTCCAGGAGGCGATCCAGCCCGAGGGCGACACCCGCTTCGCGGCGCTCCTGCCGAGGCTCGCCGCGGTGATCCCGGAGCTGGGCGTCCCCGTGCTGCTGAAGGAGGTCGGCGCTGGCATCTCCCGCACCACCGCGCGGAAGATCGCCGCGCTGCCGGTGGCGGGGGTGGAGACCGGGGGGCTCGGGGGGACCTCCTGGGCCCGGGTCGAGAGCCTGCGGGCGCGCGACCCGGCGCGGCGCGACCTCGGCGAGACGTTCGCGCGCTGGGGGATCCCCACCGTCGAGAGCATCGCCGCCTGCCGCGCGGCGCTCCCGGAGCGGGTGGTCGTCGCCTCCGGGGGGATCCGGAACGGGATCGAGATCGCGAAGGCGCTGGCGCTCGGGGCGGACGCGGTGGCGCTCGCCCTGCCGCTCCTGCGAGCGGCGGAGCGGTCCTCCGAGGCGGCGGCCGAGGAGCTCGAGCGGCTCGTCCAGGAGCTGCGCCTCGCCATGTTCCTCACCGGCTGCACGCGCGTCGCCGAGCTGCGTGACCGCCCGCTCTCCCGCGCCCGCGACCTCACCGCGTTCCCCCCGAAATGACCGAGCCCGACGACAAGGCGCGCTCGCGCCGGGAGGCGCGCGAGGAGGCGGCGGCGGGCCGCTTCGACGCGATCGTCGTCGGCGCCGGGATCGCCGGGCTCGTGGCCGCGTCCGACCTCTGCCAGCGCGGGCACCGCGTCCTCGTCCTCGAGCACGACCACCAGGCGGGCGGGCTCATGGGCGGCATCCGCCGCCGCGGCTTCTACTTCGACGTCGGCTGCCAGTCGTTCGAGGACATGGGCATCGTCTTCCCGCTCCTCGAGCAGTACGGGCTCGCGGACCTCGCGCGCTTCCGCCGCGCCCACTACCGGCTCGTCATGCCGGGGGTGGACGTGGACGTGACCTCGCTCGGCGCGGTGAGCCGGGCGCTCCAGCAGGCGTTCCCGGAGAGCGCGGCGTCGCTCGGCCGGGTGTTCGCCTTCCACGAGCGGACCTCCGCGCTGCTCTCGCGCCTGTTCGTCCCGGAGCGGGTCCCCTACGTCCGCGACGCGGGCGGGACGAGCGCCGCGCGCTGGGCCCTCGGGGCGCTGGAGCGCGAGGCGGTGCGCTCGCCGGCGGTGCTCCTCCGGCGCCTCCGCGATCTCCGCACGCTGCTCCTCGACGACTCCGCGGCCTGGTACGCGCGCGAGCTCCCGCCGTCCGGCGTGCGCGACCTCCTCGCGAGCTGCGGCTACACGCGGATGAACGTGTTCGTCGCGTCGGCCTTCTGGCACCTGTGGGCGAGCGACTACTGGTACCCGGAGGGCGGGCTGCAGGGGTTCTTCGACCGCTGGGTGGCGCGGCTCGAGGAGCGCGGCGTGCGGTTCCTCTTCCGGCGCACGGTCGCGGCGCTCGACGTGAGCGGCGACCGCGCGGTCGCGGTGCGGACCGCGCGCGGCGAGCGGCTGGAGGCGGAGGAGGTCGTCTACACCGGGGACTACCGCTTCGCGGTCCACCGGCTCGTGGGGCGCGAGCGCTTCTCGCCCGCCGCGCTCGCGCGCCTCGACCGCGCGCGCACGTCCGACGCGCTCGTCTCCGTGTACCTGGGCCTCGACCTCGCGCCCGAGGCGCTCCGCGAGCGGCTCCGCACCTCGCACGTCTTCTACTTCCCCTCGTTCGCGTGCAAGACCGCGCTGGATCCCGCCGATCCGGACGCGCACCGGCACGCCTTCCTGGAGGTGACGGCCCACGGCCTCCGCGACCCGTCGCTCGCTCCCGCGGGGAAGTCCGCGCTCGTCGTGCAGGCGTTCACGCGCCACGACTGGCAGGACGGCTGGCGCACGGGCCTCTCGGGTGATCCGGCCCGCGAGGCGGCGCGGCCGCCGCCCAGGCCGGCGGCGTACCGCGCCCTGAAGCGGCAGGTCGCCGCGGAGCTCCTCGAGAAGCTCGACGGGCTCGTCCCCGGGGTGGCCGACCGCGTCGTCCACCTCGACGTCGGCGCGCCGCCGTCCACCGTGCGCTTCACGCGCAACGCCTTCGGCGGCTCCTGCGGGTTCGAGCTCAACCTCAGGAGCTTCCCGTTCTCGAACCCGCTCGCGCACGTCGAGACGCCGCTCGAGAACTTCCACACCGCCGGGCACTTCACCGTCTGGCCGGGCACCGTGCCGACTGCGGCGCTCTCCGGGAAGATCGCCGCGCGCCGCGCCCACGCGCGGCTCGCCCGCCGGAGGGGGCGCGCCCGCGCGCGGCCGGCCGCGCCGTCCGAGCAGCTCGTCGAAGGGGGGACCGAATGGACACCGTGACAGTGGGCGCCGAGCGCGGGCGCACGCCCGCCCTGGCGGAGCTGGGGCGACGGGGGCTCGCCGAGTGCTGGGACATCCTCCGCGTGCACGGGAAGACGTTCCACATGATGGCGAAGCTGCTCGGGCCCGAGCGCGGGAGCGACATCGCCGCGCTGTACGGGTTCGCGCGGGTGGCCGACGACGCGGTGGACGTCCCCGGGCCGGACGACACGCCCGACGCCATCCGGGGGAAGCTCGCCGCGATGCTCGAGGAGCTGCGCCGGGCCGTGCTCGGGCAGAGCGTGCAGCCGCGCTTCGTCGCGCTCGGCGAGACGGTGCGCCGCCACGGCATCCCCCTCGAGCCGTTCGACGACCTCGTGGCCGGGCTGCTCATGGACCTGGACGGCGCGCGCTACCGGACCTTCGCCGACCTCGAGCGCTACTGCTACCGGGTCGCCGGGACAGTCGGGCTCATGATCACCCCGGTCGCGGGCTACCGCGCCGGCACCGAGGCGCTCGAGCACGCGAAGACGCTCGGCACCGCCATGCAGCTCA
Source organism: Anaeromyxobacter sp. SG17 (assembly GCF_022690695.1). Taxonomy (NCBI): domain Bacteria; kingdom Pseudomonadati; phylum Myxococcota; class Myxococcia; order Myxococcales; family Anaeromyxobacteraceae; genus Anaeromyxobacter; species Anaeromyxobacter sp. SG17. The sequence continues at coordinate 164,385 of NZ_JALCYX010000002.1, read as the reverse complement.
CGAACATCCTGCGCGACGTCGGTGAGGACCTCGCGCTCGGGCGCGTGTACCTGCCGGAGGAGGACCTGGCGCTCTTCGGCCTCGGCGAGGGCCACCTCTCGGCGCGGCGGGTGGACGGCCGCTTCCGGGCGCTGATGGACTTCGAGATCGCGCGGGCGCGCGGGCTGTACGAGCGCGGCCTGGCGCTCATCCCGCTCCTCGCGGACGCGCGCGGGCGCCTGGCGTTCCAGTTCGCCGTGGACGCCTACTCCGCCATCCTCGGCAAGATCCGCGCGAACGGCTACGACGTCTTCCGCCGCCGCGCGAGCCTCTCGGCGAGCGAGAAGCTGGCGCTCGTGCCGGGCGCCCTGTGGAGGGCCTCGCTCGCCGCCAACGGCCACGCGCAATGAGCGGCCACGTCCGCCTCGCGGAGGACCCCCTCGCGCGCGCGGCGCGCCGCGCGGCCCTCGCCGCGCAGGACTTCCTCTACCGCACCCAGCGGCGCGACCACTGGCGCGGCGAGCTCGAGTCGAACGTCACGGTGACCGCCGAGTACGTGCTCCTGCGCCAGGCGCTCGGGCTCGACCTCACCGCGCGCCGCGGTTCGCTCGTCCGCTACCTCTGCTCCCGCCAGAAGCCGGACGGCAGCTTCGGCATCGCCTCGACGCTCCCCGGGGACGTCTCCACGACCGCCGAGGCGTACCTCGCGCTGCGCCTGCTCGGGGTCGCCCGGGAGGACGAGCGGCTCCTCGCCGCGGAGCGGGCCATCCGCGCCGCGGGAGGCCTCGCGCGGGTGCGCGTGTTCACGCGCATCAACCTCGCGCTCTTCGGGCTCTTCCCCTGGGACGCCGTCCCCATCGTCCCGGCGGAGGTCATCTTCCTGCCGCGCTGGGCGCCGGTGAACGCGTACCGGCTCGCGAGCTGGGCGCGCTCGACGATGGTCCCGCTCTTCGTGCTCTTCCACCACCGGCCGGTCTTCGCGCTCCCGAACGGCCGCTCCGACGCGAACCCCTGGCTCGACCACCTCTGGCTCGATCCCGCCGAGAAGCGCGTGCCGTACCGCGAGTCGGTCCTCGCGACGGTGCGTCGGCACGGGCTCGGCTGGAAGGCGTTCTTCAACGCCGCGGACGTGGCCCTCCGCGCGCACGAGCGGGTCCGGCGCGTGCCGCCGCTCACGCGGCTGCGGGCGGAGGCGCTCCGCGCCTGCGAGGAGTGGATCCTGGCGCGGCAGGAGGCGAGCGGCGACTGGGCCGGGATCTTCCCGCCCATGCTGAACGGCGTCCTCGCGCTCCACGCGGCCGGCCGCGGGCTCGACTCGGACCCGGTCCGGCGCGGGCTCGAGGCGATCGAGCGATTCACCCTGAGCGACGCGGAGGGCTTCCGGGTGGAGGCCTGCCAGTCGCCGGTCTGGGACACGATCCTGGCGCTCACCGGCCTCGTCGACGCGGGCGCCGATCCCGCCGATCCGCGCCTCCTCGCGGCGCGCCGCTGGATCGAGGGGATGCAGCTCACGAACGACTGGGGCGACTGGCGCGTCTACGATCCGCGGGGCCCGCCCGGCGGCTGGGCCTTCGAGTACGCGAACAGCTGGTACCCGGACGTGGACGACACCGCCGCGGTGATCATCGGCCTCCTGAAGCAGGACCCCGCCTCGCGGGAGGGCGACGCGGTCCGCCGGGCGGCGGCCTGGGTCGCGAGCATGCAGAACCGGGACGGCGGCTGGGCCGCGTTCGACCGCGACAACGACAAGCGGTTCCTGAACGACATCCCGTTCTCGGACATGGACTCGCTCTGCGACCCGTCGAGCCCCGACGTGACCGGGCGCGTGCTCGAGGCCTTCGGGCTCCTCGACGACCCGCGCCTCCGAGGCGCCTGCCGGCGCGGTGTCGCCTACCTCCGCCGCGCGCAGGAGCCGGAGGGGAGCTTCTACGGGCGCTGGGGGGTGAACTACGTGTACGGCACCTCGAACGTCCTCGCCGGCCTCGCGCGCCAGCGCGTCCCTCGGTCGGACGCGATGGTCGGGCGCGCGCTCCGCTGGCTCGAGTCGGTGCAGAACGCCGACGGCGGCTGGGGAGAGGGGCTCGAGTCCTACGCCGACCGCGCCGCGATGGGGCGCGGCCCCTCCACCGCCTCGCAGACGGCGTGGGGGCTCATCGGGCTCCTCGCCTACGGCTCCGGGGGGGACGACGCGATCCGGCGCGGCGTGGCGTGGCTCGTCGAGCGGCAGCTGACGGACGGGGAGGAGGCCGGGTCGTGGAGCGAGGAGGCGTTCACCGGCACCGGCTTCCCGCGCCACTTCTACCTCCGCTACCACCTCTACCGGCACTACTTCCCGCTCATGGCGCTCGGGCGGTTCGCGCGGAGCGGCTAGGCCGCCCATGGCGCTCGCGGACACGGCGGCGCTGCTCTGGGGCACGGTCGTCCACCGTCCGTACGTGTACGCGTTCTTCGCGTGCTTCCTCGTGTTCGCGCTCCACCAGCTCGGTCCGCGCCGGACGCTCGTCTTCGGGGTGACGACCTGGCTCCTCGCCTTCGGCGCGGAGTACAGCTCCACCCGCAACGGCTTCCCCTTCGGGCCGTACCGCTACTTCGACGAGACGCGCACGCGCGAGCTCTGGATCGCGAACGTGCCGTTCTGGGACTCGCTGTCCTTCGTGTTCCTCTCCTACTTCTCGCTCGCGCTGGCCGGCGCGCTCCTGTCGCGGCCGGAGGAGCGCGCCCGCGGGCGCGCCCCGGGCCTCCTCCACCCGCTGGCGCCGCTCCTCGCCGGCGTGCTCATGACGCTCCTCGACGTCGTCATCGACCCGGTGACGCTGCAGGGGGAGAAGTGGTTCCTGGGGCGCATCTACGACTACCCCTACCGCGGGTTCTACTTCGGCGTGACCGCCGCCAACTTCGCGGGCTGGTTCCTCGTCGGCGCCGTGAGCGCGTGGGTGTTCCAGCGCTGCGGCGCGAGCCTCCCGGGCTGCCGCGGGCCGTTCCGGCGGCTGCACCCGCGCTTCGTCCCCGGGATCTACGCCGTGTACGCGGGCGTCCTCGCCTTCAACCTCGCGGTCACGATCGCGATCGGCGATCACGCGCTCGCGGCGGCGAGCGCGGCGGTGTCCGCCCTCACGCTCGCGGCGCTGGCGGTGCGGCTCCGCGCGCCCCGCCGGGCGGCGGGCATCGTGGTCTGCGCCGCGACCTTCGCCGAGGCGGCCGCCTGCCGCCGCGGGATCTCGGACGCGGACGCGACGGGGCTCGAGGTGCTCCGCACCGGCGTCGGGCCGGAGCGCGCGCGGGCGGCGCTCGCGGCGCGGCTCGCGCGCGGGCCGCGGCCTTCGCTCGTGGTGTCCTCGGGGTTCGCCGGCGCGCTCTCGCCGGGGCTCGAGGTGGGCGCGGTCGTGACCGCGCGGTCGGTGCACCGGCTCGCGGACGGAGAGCGGGCCGCGCTGGAGCTGCCCCCGGCGCTCCTGCGGCTCGCGCCCGGCGCCCGCCCGGTCGAGCTCTCGTCCGCGGCCGAGGTGCTCGCCGCCGCCGGCCACGGCCTCCGCGCGCCCGCCGCCGGCGACATGGAATCCGCCGCGCTCGCGCGGACCGCCGCCGAGGCCGGGATCGCGTTCTCGGTGCTCCGCGTCGTCACCGACACGCCCGCGGCGCCGCTGCCTCCCGTGGCCCGCAGCGTCGCGGCCGCCCTCGCGGCGCGGGGCCTCTCCCGCGGCGGGCACCTCGTCCGGACGCTCTCGGACGCGCTCGGCAGGCCGCGCGAGACGATCGCCTTCGTCCGTGCCTCGCTCGGCTGGTGCCGCCGGCTGCGCGAGACGTGGCGGACCTTCGCGCCGCTCCTCGCCGCCACCGCGCGGGAGGCCGAGCCGACGCGCTCGGCCTCGTGAGGCCAGGCGGCGGTCCGGCGAGCAGGAGCCCCACGCTTCACTGACTGCAACGTCCCGCCCCGGGGCCCGACGAGCCGTCGAGCGGCCTCAGCGCCGCGGTCCTCGGATGCTCGGGCGCGCAGCCGCGACCCTGCCCGAGGTCGGCCGCCCCCGCATGGAGCACGATGGGCATGCGCTCGAGCAAGGTGGCGGCCCATCCGTACTCCTCGAGCCGCTCCGCGCGCAGGTACTCGGGCGCGAGGATCCGGCAGGAGTGCCCGACGGGGACGCCGTCGGCGCGGCGGTGCCGCTTTCCGCAGTAGATGGTTCGCTGGTCGTTCATGCCCGGGATCGTGCCTCGGCGCGTATCTCGGCGGGCGGCGCGGCGGCGAAGTCTGCGTGAACTTCGCGCGTCGCGACGGGCGGGGGACCCGTCGCCCCTTCGTGAGACACCCGCCGGCCGGGCGGGCGCGATGGCGAGAGGCGAGGCGGCCCGCGGCGTCAGCGGAGCTTCACGGCGAGCGCGTGCGGGTAACCCTGGTGCTGCGCGAGGCGCGCGAGCCGGTCGCGGGTGGTGCTCCGCCCGTCGAGCGCGTCCTGCACCATCGCGCACACGGCGATGAACGCGGCGCGGTTGGGGGCGGCGCGGCCGGTCTCCCAGTGCGAGATGGTCTCCGGCGTGAGGTCGAGCAGCCGCGCGAGCTCCGCGGCGCGCAGGCCGAGGGCCTTGCGCATGTGCCGGAGCGCCTCTCCCGTGTCCACGCCGGCGTCGGCGAGCTCGCAGCAGGTGGCGAGGCGGACCCGGTCGCGGAGCTCGCCGTCCACCTGGACGGCGTCGCACGCCGCGCAGCGCCGGGCCGGCACGGCGACCGAGGCGGTCACCGCGGAGCGCGGGAGCTCGACCGAGAGCGTCTCGGTCTGCTCCTGCAGCTCGCCGTCTCCGCACCGCCTGCAGCGCCCCTCGCCGTCGCCCGCCATCCCCGACCTCCTGCGCTCCCTGGTTGGTGCTAGGCGGCCTCGCGGTCGCCTTCGCCGCCCTCGGCGTCGCGGATCGACGTCAGGTAACCGTGCAGGAAGCGCTTCGTCTGCAGCTCGAGCTGCCGCACGCGCTCGCGCGACACGCCCCAGCGCTTGCCGATGGTCTCGAGCGTGTCGGGCGGGTCCTGCTTGAGGCGCGTCTGGACGATGTCCCAGCCGACCTCGCCGATCCGCCCGCGCACGCGCTCGAGCGCGGCGCGGAGGTGGCGGTCGTGCTCGGCCGATGCGTACTGCTCGTGCGGGCCGGGCCCCTCGTCCTCCAGGCGATCGAGGTGCGAGACGTCTCCCTCCTCGTCGACCGTGCGGTCGAGCGACAGGTCGGCCGCCGCCACCGTCCCGCTCTTCGGCCTCACCGACGAGCGCGCCTGCTTCAGGTACTTCCAGACGTACGCCCGGATCCACCACACCGCGTACGTCGAGAACCGCGTCCCGGCGTTCGGGTCGAACTTCTCGATGGCGCGCAGGAGGCCGAGGTTGCCCTCCTGCACGAGCTCCTCGAGGCGCAGCGTCCCGCGCATCTGCTTGCGCGCGATCATCACCACGAGCGCGAGGTTCCTGCGCACGAGCTCCTCCTTCGCCCGCGCCTCCCCGCGCCGTGCGCGGAGCGCGAGCTCGCGCTCCTCCTCGCGCGACAGCGGGCCCTGACGGCGCGCCGCCTCGAGGTACGGCGTCAGCGTATCCAGCTCCAGATTCTTGGTCGTTCCCTTCATCGCTCACTGGAACACATGTGGTTTGAAGAAAATTCAAGTCGCCTCGCATTTGACCTCTCCGGGGCCGGAGACCGCTCGGCCGGAAGGAGCACGGACGGTCGAGCGAGCGGCCGCCAGTGAGGGTCGGGTGTGCGGCGCCGGGAAGGCGTCGAGCGTGGACGGCTCAGGCGCCCGCCTTGAGCTTCCGCCACAGCGTGGAGCGGCCGATGCCGAGCCGACGCGCGGCCTCCGACTGGTTGCCGCCCACCTCGTCGAGCACGCGCCGGATGAGCTCCCGCTCCTGCTCGTCGCGGGCGCTGCGCAGGTCCGTCGGCCGTGCGCCGGCCGCGCTGCCGGAGGCGGGCTCCCTGCGGCGCGCGGGCGGGGCAGCCTCTCCCGGCCCCTCCTCCGCGAAGAGCTCCGGCACGATCCGGCGCAGCGCACCCTCCGCCACGGCCGCGTCCGGCTCGCGGTCCGCGAACAGCACCGCGACGCGCTCGACCACGTTCTCGAGCTCTCGCACGTTGCCCGGCCAGGAGTAGCCGTCGAGCCGCGGCAGCAGCAGGGCGAGCGCCCGCGCGTGCGCGCCGGGCGCGCCGTGGCGGAGGAGCGCGCGCTGCAGGAGGTCCGCCGCGATCGCGGCGAGGTCCTCCTCGCGGTCGCGCAGGGGCGGCAGGTGCAGCTTCAGGATGTTGAGCCGGTAGTAGAGGTCGTCTCGGAACTCGCGCGCGGCGACCGCCTGCTTGAGATCCTTGTTGGTCGCGGCGATGACGCGCACGTCCACCGGCGTCGGGTCGTTCGAGCCGAGCCGCAGCACCTGCCGCTCCTGGAGCACGCGGAGGAGCCGGGTCTGGAGGGTCATCGGCATGTCGCCGATCTCGTCGAGGAAGATGGTCCCCGTGTGCGCCGCCTCGAAGAGGCCCGGCCGCCCGCCGCGGCGCGACCCGGTGAACGCGCCCTCGTCGTAGCCGAACAGCTCCGACTCGAGGAGCGCCTCCGGGAAGGCGGCGCAGTTGATGGCGACGAAGGGGTGGTCGCGGCGGGTGCTCGCGTTGTGGATGCCCTGCGCGACGAGCTCCTTGCCCGTGCCGCTCTCGCCCGTGACGAGCACCGTCGCGTCCGTGCGCGCGTAGCGCTCGGCGAGGGCGCGCACCTCCTGCATCGCGGGCGAGCTGCCGGCGATGCTCGAGAGGAGGTGACGCGCGACGAAGCGCCGGGGCCGGTAGCGGGAGCGCAGGTTCCGGTCGAGCCGCTGGATCGTGCTCGCGTCCTGGCAGGTGAGCACCGCGCCGCGCGGGCCGCCGCGCTGCCTGAGCGGGATCCGGTGCACGACGAGGGTGCGGTTCCCGATCCGCTGCACGTCGTCGAGCTCGGCGTTCCCGGTCTCGAGCACCCGCGCGAGCGAGAGGTCGGGCGCGAGCTGCGAGAGCTTCCTGCCGAGGACCTCGGCCGCGGAGGCGGCGAGGAGCCGCTCCATGGCGGGGTTCACGGACTGGATCCGCTCCTCGGGGTCCACCGCGACGACGCCCTCCACGAGGTGATCGAGGATGCCGCGGAGCCGCTCGCGCTCGGCGTCCTCCGCGTGCACGGCGCGGGCGACCTCGATGGCCTGCTCGATGGCCTCGCAGACCGAGTCGCGCGCGTAGAGGAGCACGGTGCGGAGCCCGGCCCTCTCGGCGACGTCGCAGACCGGCCCCGGGCCGACGACGACCTCGAAGCCGCGCGCGGCGAAGTCCGCCACGGCGGCGCGCGCGTCCTCCAGCGTCTCGTACGGTCGCTGCTCGAGGACGACGCCCAGGCTCTCCGCGAAGGCCTCCACGCCTGCGAGCGCCTTGCGGAACGGGATGGCCGCGACGCGCCGCGCGAGGCGGCAGGCCTCGGCGAGCGCCTGGAGGACGTCGCTCGCGGAGGGGGAGACGAGCACCACCGGCACCGGCGCGTGGTCGCGGAGGTAGGCCGCGTTCCAGCCCGCCGCGACGAAGACGTCCACCTCCTCGCCCGACTCCACCCGCGCGCGCGCGATCTCGAGCGCCTCCTCGAAGACCTTGTCGAACACGCGGACGTCGGCCGCGCCCGCGTAGCTCGGCGCCACGCCCTCGAACACCTGCCTCAGGCGGCTCGTGCTGAACACCCAGATGATCGGCCGGCGACTCGGGTCGGGCATCGCGTCTCCGTGGTGCTGTTGCAGAGATGAAGCATATCTGTGTCAGCGTGGAACAGGGAGGCCCGACGGGGCGCGAAGTGCGTCCAGGAGTCGCGGCGGGCGCTCCCGCCGCGCGAACTGGAGCGGCGGGGGCCTGCGAGGCCAGCGCCGGAGGTGTTTCAGCGATGAGGCAGCCCCTCGTTCATCCCGCCGCCGGTCGGGAAGCGCGATCCGCCGGAAACCTTCGTGACGGCGGGGGGATGCGTTCGGGCTTGCCCCGGGACGCGGCCGCGGTCCGCTCGATGCACACCGTCCTCGCATGAACCTCGAGCTGACCGAGGCGCAGAAGGCGATCCAGACGACCGCGCGGGAGTTCGCGCAGGCCGAGCTGGAGCCGGTCGCCGCGCAGCTCGATCGGGAGTTCGACCGCCGCGTCTTCGTCGCGAACCTCAAGAAGCTCGCCGACCTCGGCCTCACCGGCCTCGAGGTGAAGCGCGAGCACGGCGGCTCGGAGGCGGGGGCCATCGCCTTCAGCGTGGCGATGACCGAGATCGGGCGGGTCTGCGCCTCGACCGCCACCACCCTCGTCCTGAACGACATGGTCGCGGAGGTCATCCAGGACATCGGCACCCCGGAGCAGAAGGCGCTCCACCTGCCGAGGCTCTGCGCCGGCGAGTACCCCGCCGCGAGCTTCGCCCTCACGGAGGCCGGCGCCGGCTCGGACGCCGCCGCGGTGGCGACCACCGCCGTGCCGGACGGCGACGGCTGGATCCTGAACGGCGCGAAGCGCTTCACAATGAACGCGCCGTTCGCGGGCGTCTTCCTCGTCTGGGCGGTCACCGACCGCGCCGCACCGAAGGGGAAGGGGATGAGCTGCTTCCTCGTGGAGGCGGGGACGCGAGGGCTCCGCGTCGGCCGGACCGAGGACAAGCTCGGCCAGCGCGCCACCGCCACCACCGAGCTCGCGTTCCACGACTGCCGCGTCCCGCGCGGCGCGCTCGTCGGCCGGCTCAACGACGGGTTCCGCATGGCGGTGACCGAGCTCGCCCGGGCCCGCATCGGCATCGGCTCGCTCGCGCTCGGCATCGGCCTCTCGGCGATGGACTTCGCCACGCGCTACGCCTCGCGGCGGGTGCAGTTCGACGACAGCCTCACCGCGCTGCAGGGCGTCCAGTGGATGATCGCCGACGCGTACACCGACCTCGAGGCGGCGCGGCTCCTGCTCCTGAGCGCCGCCTGGCGGAAGGAGCGCGGCCAGCCGTTCGTGAAGGCGGCCTCGATGGCGAAGCTCTTCGCGACCGACGCGGCGAACCGCGCCTGCTACACCGCCATGCAGCTGATGGGCGGCGCCGGCTACACGCGCGCGTACCCCGTCGAGCGCTACGCGCGCGACGCGCGGCTCACCTCGATCTACGCGGGGGCGAACGAGCTCCAGCGCGTGATCATCGCGGGAGAGATCCTGAAGGAGCTCGCGTGAGGCGCGGCCTGCCCGCCGCCTCGCGCGAGGCGGGATCGCCCGCGCACCCCGCGGAGGAGACCCGACCATGAAGACCCATCCCGCCCTCGACCTCGGCCTCGGCGAGACCGCCGACCTCCTGCGCCAGTCGGTCCGCGACTTCGCCGCGCGCGAGCTCGCGCCGCGCGCCGCGGAGATCGACCGCGCGAACCACTTCCCGATGGACCTGTGGCCCAAGATGGGCGCGCTCGGGCTCCTCGGCATCACGGTCTCCCCCGAGTACGGCGGCGCCGGCATGGGCTACCTCGAGCACGTGGTCGCGATGGAGGAGGTGAGCCGCGCCTCGGCCTCGGTGGGGCTCGCCTACGGCGCCCACTCGAACCTGTGCGTGAACCAGATCTTCCGGAACGGGAGCGACGCGCAGCGGCGGCGGTACCTGCCGAAGCTCGTCTCCGGCGAGCACGTCGGGGCGCTCGCGATGAGCGAGCCCAACGCCGGCTCGGACGTGGTGAGCATGCGGCTCCGCGCCGAGCGCAGGGGCGATCGCTACGTCCTGAACGGCAGCAAGATGTGGATCACGAACGGTCCGCACGCCGACGTCGTCGTCGTGTACGCGAAGACCGACCCCGCCGCCGGGCCGCGCGGGATCACCGCCTTCCTCGTGGAGAAGGGCTTCCCCGGCTACTCCACCGCGCAGAAGCTCGACAAGCTGGGCATGCGCGGCTCCGACACCTGCGAGCTGCTCTTCGCCGACTGCGAGGTGCCGGCGGAGAACGTGCTCGGCGAGGTAGGACGAGGGGTGAACGTCCTCATGAGCGGGCTCGACTACGAGCGGGCGGTGCTCGCGGGCGGGCCGCTCGGGATCATGCAGGCCTGCCTCGACGTGGTCCTCCCCTACGTGCACGAGCGCGAGCAGTTCGGCCAGCCCATCGGCACGTTCCAGCTCATCCAGGGGAAGCTCGCCGACATGTACACGACCCTCTCCGCGTGCCGCGCCTACGTCTACGCGGTCGCGCGGGCGTGCGGCGCCGGCCGGACGAGCCGCAAGGACGCCGCCGGCGCGATCCTCTACGCGTCGGAGCGGGCGACCCGGATGGCGCTCGACGCGATCCAGTGCCTGGGCGGGAACGGGTACATCAACGAGTTCCCCACCGGGCGGCTCCTGCGGGACGCGAAGCTCTACGAGATCGGGGCGGGCACGAGCGAGATCCGCCGTATGCTCATCGGCCGCGAGCTCTTCGACGAGACCGCCGCTTGAGCGACCGAGAGACGATGCGAGACCCGCCGGCGAGCGAGGCGAGCCCGGCCCGGGCGGCGGCGACGAGGCGCCTCCGGGGCGGGGGCCCGGCCCCCGTCGGGGCACCGGCGCGCAACACCATCGGGAGACGGTTCGCATGAGCGTGCTCGAGAGCGCGGTGGATCCGAGGTCCGCGGAGTTCCGGCGCAACGCCGAGGCGATGCGCGGGCTCGTGGCCGACCTGCGCGAGAAGGTCGCGGCGGTCGAGCAGGGCGGCGGCGAGCGGGCGCGCGCGCGCCATGTGGAGCGCGGCAAGCTCCTGCCGCGCGAGCGGATCCGCCAGCTCCTCGACGTCGGCTCCCCCTTCCTCGAGCTGTCGCAGCTCGCGGCCTTTGGGATGTACGGCGGCGAGGTCGCCTCGGCGGGGATCATCGCCGGCGTCGGGCGGGTGAGCGGGCGCGAGTGCGTGGTGGTCGCGAACGACGCCACCGTGAAGGGCGGCACCTACTACCCCGTCACCGTGAAGAAGCACCTCCGCGCGCAGGAGATCGCCCGCGAGAACCGGCTGCCCTGCGTGTACCTCGTGGACTCCGGCGGCGCGAACCTCCCGCAGCAGGACGAGGTGTTCCCGGATCGCGACCACTTCGGGCGCATCTTCTACAACCAGGCGAACCTGTCGGCGGCGGGGATCCCGCAGATCGCGGTGGTGATGGGCTCGTGCACGGCGGGCGGCGCGTACGTGCCGGCCATGTCCGACGAGAGCGTCATCGTGCGCAAGCAGGGGACCATCTTCCTCGCCGGGCCGCCGCTCGTGAAGGCGGCCACCGGCGAGGTGGTGAGCGCGGAGGAGCTCGGGGGCGCCGACGTCCACTGCCGCACCTCCGGCGTCACCGACCACTACGCGATGGACGACGCGCACGCGCTGCGCATCGCCCGCGGGATCGTCGGGAACCTGAACCTCGTGAAGCGCCCCGGGCTCGCGCTGCGTCGCCCGGCGGAGCCGCGCCACGATCCGGAGGAGCTCTACGGGGTGGTCCCCACCGACACCCGCAAGCCCTACGACGTCCGCGAGGTGATCGCGCGCATCGTGGACGGCTCCGAGCTCGACGAGTTCAAGCGGCTCTACGGGACGACGCTCGTCTGCGGGTTCGCCCACGTCTTCGGCTACCCGGTGGGCGTCGTCGCGAACAACGGGATCCTGTTCTCCGAGTCGGCCCTGAAGGGCGCACACTTCATCGAGCTGTGCGCGCAGCGGGGCGTGCCCCTCGTGTTCCTGCAGAACATCTCGGGCTTCATGGTGGGCAGCAAGTACGAGGCGGGCGGCATCGCCAAGGACGGCGCCAAGATGGTGACCGCCGTCGCGTGCGCCCGGGTGCCGAAGTTCACCGTGCTCATCGGCGGCAGCTTCGGCGCCGGCAACTACGGGATGTGCGGGCGCGCGTACTCCCCGCGCTTCCTGTGGAGCTGGCCGAACGCGCGCATCTCGGTGATGGGCGGGGAGCAGGCGGCGAGCGTCCTCGCCCAGGTGAAGCGCGACGCGCTGGAGGCGCGCGGCGAGCGGTGGAGCGCGGAGGAGGAGGAGGCGTTCAAGGCCCCCATCCGCGAGCAGTACGAGACGCAGGGGCACCCCTACTACGCGAGCGCCCGGCTCTGGGACGACGGGATCATCGATCCGGCCGAGACCCGCACCGTCCTCGGGCTCGGCCTCTCCACCGCGCTGAACGCGCCCGTCGAGGCGACCACGTTCGGCGTCTTCCGGATGTGACCTCGGAGACCCACGGCATGTTCGAGAAGATCCTGGTGGCCAACCGCGGGGAGATCGCCTGCCGCGTGATGCGCACGGCCCGGCGGCTCAGCGTGCGGACCGTCGCCGTCTACTCCGACGCCGACGCGCGGGCGCTGCACGTCGCGATGGCCGACGAGGCGTACCGCATCGGCCCGGCGCCGGCGCGCGAGAGCTACCTCGACGCCGCCGCCATCCTGGACGCGGCGCGGAGGAGCGGCGCGCGCGCGATCCACCCCGGCTACGGCTTCCTCTCCGAGAACGCCGACTTCGCGGAGGCGTGCGCCGCCGCGGGCCTCACCTTCATCGGCCCGTCGGCGGCGGCCATCCGCGCCATGGGCTCGAAGAGCGCCGCCAAGAAGATCATGGGAGAGGCGGGCGTCCCGCTCGTCCCGGGCTACCACGGCGACGACCAGCGCCCCGAGACGCTCGCCGCGCAGGCGGAGCGCATCGGCTACCCGGTGCTCGTCAAGGCGACCGCGGGGGGCGGCGGGAAGGGCATGCGCGCGGTGGCGGGGCCCGGCGAGCTCGAGGCCGCGCTCGCGGGCGCGCGGCGCGAGGCGCTCGCGGCGTTCGGCGACGACCGCGTCCTCCTCGAGCGCTACCTCGCGAAGCCGCGCCACGTCGAGATCCAGGTGTTCGGCGACACGCTCGGCGCCGTCGTGCACCTGTTCGAGCGCGACTGCTCCATCCAGCGCCGCCACCAGAAGGTGCTCGAGGAGGCGCCGGCGCCGGGGCTCGGCGCGGGCCTGCGCGAGCGGATGGGCAGGGCGGCCGTCACGGCCGCGCGCGCGATCGGCTACGTCGGCGCGGGCACGGTCGAGTTCCTCCTCGACGAGGACGGCCAGTTCTACTTCATGGAGATGAACACCCGCCTGCAGGTGGAGCACCCGGTCACCGAGCTCGTCACCGCCCAGGACCTCGTCGAGTGGCAGCTCCGCGTCGCGGCCGGCGAGCCGCTCCCGTGCACGCAGGAGGACCTCGTCACCGCCGGCCACGCCATCGAGGCGCGCGTCTACGCGGAGGACCCGGCGCGCGACTTCCTCCCCGCCACCGGGACCCTCACGCACCTGCGCGCGCCCGCCGAGAACGCCCACGTCCGCGTCGAGACGGGCGTCCGGCAGGGGGACGTGGTCAGCGTCCACTACGATCCGATGATCGCGAAGCTCGTGGTCTGGGACGTCGACCGGCCCGCGGCCCTGCGCCGGCTCCGCGCCGCGCTCGCCGAGTACCAGATCGTCGGCGTGGCGACGAACCTCGCGTTCCTGTCCGCCGTGGCCGCGCACCCGGCGTACGCCGCGGCGGACCTCGACACCCGCTTCGTCGAGCGGCACCGCGCCGGGCTCGTGGCGGAGGCGGCGCCGGTGCCCGACACCGTGCTCGCGCTCGCCGCGCTCGACGTGCTCCTCGCGCGGAGCGAGGAGGCGGCGGCGGCGGCGCGCGAGTCGCACGATCCCCACTCGCCGTGGCACCGGACCGACGGGTGGCGGCTCAACGCCGACGCCCACCACGTGCTCACCTTCGACGACGGCGAGCGGCGCGCCCGGGTCGTCGCGCACTACCGGCCCGGCGGCCACCTCCTCGAGCTCCCCGGCGGCACGATCCTCGCGCGCGCCGAGCGGGACCCGGCGGGCGACCTCCTCGCGGACCTCGGCGGCGCGCGGACGCGCGCGACCGTCGTCCGGGGCGGCGACGCGATCACGATCCTGACCCCCGGCCACGCGCACCGGCTCGGCCTCTTCGACCCGGGCGCCGCGGCGGCGGACCGCGACGCGGACGCGGGGCGGCTCACCGCCCCGATGCCGGGGAAGATCGTGGCGGTGATGGTGGAGCCGGGCGCGGAGGTGAAGAAGGGCGCGCCGCTCGTGGTGCTCGAGGCGATGAAGATGGAGCACACCATCACCTCCCCGCGCGACGGCAAGGTGGCGGAGCTGCACTACGGCGTGGGGGCGATCGTGGAGGAGGGCGCGCAGCTCCTCGCGCTCGAGGTCCACGAGGCCTGACGGGGTCCTCGCGCCGGCGCACCCGGCCCGGAGGGAGAGCGAATGGCGAGCGCGGAGGAGCTGTACCGGCAGAGGCGCTGCACGCCCGAGGAGGCGGCCGCGATCGTGCGGTCCGGCGATCAGCTCGTCCTGCCGATCTGCGCGGCGGAGCCGACGCTGTTCGTGAAGGCGCTCGGCGCGCGCAGGCACGAGCTCTCGGGCGTCGTGGTGCACCAGCAGCACACCCTCACCGGCGCGTACCTCGACCGGGAGTCGGCGCCGCACGTGAGGCTCTGCTCCTGGTTCACGAGCGCCGCCTCGCGGACGGCGGTGCAGGAGGGCTGGGCGGACTTCGTCCCGAACCACTTCCACGAGGTGCCGCGGCTCCTCCGCGAGCACTGGCCGGTGGACGTGGTCGGGACGGTCGTCTCGCCGATGGACGAGGACGGCTTCTTCACCTGCGGCCTCTCCGTGGCCTACACGATGGCGGCGCTCGGCAAGGCGAGGGCGGTCGTGGTGCAGGTGAACCCCGCAGCGCCGCGCACCCGCGGGGACTGCCGCATCCACGTGTCCCAGGTGGACCGCATCATCGAGTGCGAGGACCCGCTCTTCGAGCTCGCGCCCGCGCCGGTGACCGAGGTGGAGCGGGCCATCGGCGGCTGCATCGCCGAGCTCATCGAGGACGGCTCCACGCTCCAGCTCGGGATCGGCGGGATCCCGAACGCGGTCTGCGCCGCCCTCACCGGCAAGCGGGGCCTCGGGATCCACACCGAGATGCTCACCGACGGCGTGGTGGACCTCGTGCGCTGCGGGGCCGTGGACAACTCGCGCAAGACCACGCACCCGGGGACGTCGGTCGCGACGTTCGCGCTCGGGACGCGCCGGCTCTACGACTTCATGCACGAGAACCCGGCCGTCGAGATGCACCCGGTCGACCACACGAACGATCCTCGGGAGATCGGCCGGAACGACCGCGTGGTGGCGATCAACTCCACCCTCGAGGTGGATCTCCTCGGCCAGTGCTGCTCGGAGGCGATCGGCCCCGCGCAGTGGAGCGGGAGCGGCGGGCAGGTGGACTTCGTGCGGGGCGCGAACCTGTCGCGCGGCGGCAAGAGCTTCATCGCGGCGCCGTCCACCGCGAGGAAGGGGACCGTGTCGCGCATCGTGGCGACGCTCGAGCCCGGCGCGGTGGTCACCACCGGCAAGAACGACGTGGACCACGTGGTGACCGAGTACGGGGTGGCGCGGCTGCGCGGGCGGACGGCGCGGGAGCGGGCGCTCGCGCTCATCGCCATCGCCCACCCGGACTTCCGGCGCGAGCTCACCCTCGCCGCGCGGCGCCTGAACCGGATCTGAGCCTCGTCACGAGGCCTCGAGCAGCGCCTCGAGGCGCTCGAGCGGCGGCGGCTTCGGCAGGTGGGCGTCGAAGCCCGCCTCCCGGGCCTTCTCCAGATCCTCTCGCTGCGCGTAGCCGCTCAGGGCGACGAGGCGCGTGCGGCGCAGCCGCTCGTCCGCGCGCAGGGCGCGCGCGACGTCGAACCCGCTCATGTCCGGCAGGCCGATGTCGCACAGGACCACGTCCGGCCGCAGCTCGCCGGCGAGCGCGATCCCGGTCCGTCCGTCGCGCGCGAGCGCGACCCGGTGGCCCGAGAGCTCGAGCAGGTCCGCGAGCGACTGCCCGGCGTCGAGGTTGTCCTCGACGATGAGCACGCTCCGGCCCGTGGGCGCGTCGCGCTCCCGCGCGGGGCCCGCCTCCGCCTCGGGGGTCGGCGCGAGCGGCAGGGTGACGACGAGCTCCGCGCCACGGCCGGGGCCCTCGCTGCGTGCGTGCGCCGTGCCGCCGTGCAGCTCGGCGAGCCCGCGCACCAGCGCGAGCCCCAGCCCGAGCCCGCCGCGCGTGCGCGCGAGGCTGCGCTCCGCCTGCGCGAAGGGCTCGAACATGCGCTCGAGCTCGCCGGCCTCCATCCCGACGCCGTCGTCGCGCACCCGGAGCTCCGCCTGGCCCCGCGCCACGCCGGTGTGGACGGTGACGGTGCCGCCCTCGGGCGTGAACTTCGCCGCGTTCTGGAGCAGGTTCCCCACGATCTGCGAGAGGCGGGTCGGATCCCCGTCCACCCAGATGGCGCCGGGCACCGTGTCGAGGTGCAGCGCGATGCCGCGGGCGTCGAAGATGGCGCGGTGGTCGTCACACGTGCGGCGCGCGACGTCGCGCAGGTCGAGGCGGCGCGGCTGGAGCTGGATCTTCCCCCGCGTGACGCGGGTCACGTCGAGCAGGTCGTCCACGAGGCGGGTGAGGTGCTCCGTCTGGCGATGGATGACCTCCCGCGCGCGCGCGGCCTGGGGGCTGTCCGGCGCGGCGCGGGCGAGGAGCTGGATGCTGCTCAGGATCGGCGCGAGGGGGTTGCGCAGCTCGTGGGAGAGGACGCTGATGAACTCGTCCTTGCGGCGGTCCGCCTCGCGCAGCCGGTCGTTCGCCTCGCGCAGC
Organism: Anaeromyxobacter sp. SG17; assembly: GCF_022690695.1. Taxonomy (NCBI): domain Bacteria; kingdom Pseudomonadati; phylum Myxococcota; class Myxococcia; order Myxococcales; family Anaeromyxobacteraceae; genus Anaeromyxobacter; species Anaeromyxobacter sp. SG17. The sequence goes on along the minus strand of NZ_JALCYX010000002.1, from coordinate 147,742 downwards.
GCGTCCCCGACCCGCTTGCGTTCGGTGATGTCGCGCGAGATGCCGAGCAGGCCGATGACGTTGCCGTCGGCGTCGCGGTAGGGCGTCTTGCGGGAGAGCCAGACGCGCGGGCGGCCCTCGGAATCGGGGACGTGCTCCTCGACCTCGGCCGGCGCTCCGGTCGCCATGATGCGCCCGTCGGTCTCCATGATCTGCCGGGCGACCGCGGGATCTGCGAGGAACTCGAGGTCCGTCTTGCCGAGGAGCTCGGCGGCGGGCTTGCCGACGAGCGCGACGGCGCCGGGGTTCGCGAAGCGCATCCGCCCGTCGCGGTCCTTCGCGAAGATGACGTCGCCCGAGGTGTCGCTGATCGCGCGCAGCAGGGTCGTGCTCTCGCGCAGCCGCTCCTCGGTGCGCTTGCGCTCGGTCACGTCGGAGAAGAAGACGGCGAAGTACCCCGGCTTCGGCCGGTACGCCGTCGCCTCGTACCAGCGGTCGAGATCCGCGAAGTGCCGCTCGTAGTGGACCGGCGCTCCGGTCCGGGCGACGTTCCCGAGGAGCTCGATCCAGCCGGCGGGGTCCTCGCGCAGGCCGGGCAGGACCTCCGTGATGCGGCGCCCGAGCACCGCGTCGCGGGACAGGCCGGTCTGGGTCTCGAACGCGAGGTTCGCCTCCTCGTGGACGTAGTCGACCGGGCGATCGCCGTCGAAGATCACGCGGCAGAGCGTGAACCCGCTCGTCATGTGCTGGAACAGCTCGCGGTACTTCGCCTCGCTCTCCCGCAGCGCCTGCTCCGCCCGCGTCAGCTCGTCGACCGTTCGCTCCAGCTCCTCGGTGCGGGCGCGGGCGCGATCCTCCTCCGCGCCCGGCTCGCGCGGGATGGACGGGATCGATCGAGGGCTCGGGTGCTCGGGCATGCAGGCTCCAGCCGGACGGCGTGCCCGGCGATCCCGCTTCCTTTACCGGGGCGGCCGGGTTCTTCAACGTCTCGCGCATCCGTCGTGCCCGGGCGGCCGGTCCGCCGCCCCGCGCTCCGTCAGCGCGCCTCCAGCACGACGAGCCCGCAGGCGGGGAGGACGACCTCCAGCACGCCGGAGGAGGATCGCCGCGGCGAGGCGCCGTCTCCGACGCCGGCGCCGCCGTAGACCGCGGCGTCGCTGTTGAGGATCACGTGCCACTCCGCGTCGGGGAGGCCGGCGCTCTCGAGCAGGTACCCCGCCGCGAAGGGACGGTTCGCGAGGCTCGCGACGACGAGCAGCTCGGCGTCCCCGCGGAGGAACGCGATCACGCGGTTCGCCTCGTGGCGGTGCACCGTCGTGAGCCGGCGCGAGCGCAGCGCCGGCCGGCCGAGCCTGAGGCGGATGAGCTCCTGGTACCAGCGGAAGAGCCGTGCGCCGAGGCCGCGGCGCAGGCCGAGGAGGTCCTCCCGGTGCTCGAGGAAGTCGTCGTGGCGGTAGGGGTTCGCCGCCCCCACCTCCTCGCCCATGAGGAACATCGGCGTCCCCGGCGAGAGCAGCGAGAGCCCCGCGACGACCCGGCAGCGCGCCTCGGCGAAGTCGCGCGTCGCGCCGGCGAGGGGCGCACCCTGCACCGCGAGGACGATCGTGCGGGCGGAGCCGGAGGAGTTCCCCGCCTCGTCGTGGGACTCGTGGTAGACGACCTTGCGGTCCGCCGCGCCGTGCAGCGCGCCGTCGAAGCGGTCGATCCCGAGCGGACGGTCGTCGCCGTATCCCGCCTCGGCGAGGAGCGCGGCCCAGCCGCCCTCGGCGCGCGGTCCGGCGAGGTGGTGGAAGAAGTCCACGTACCAGGCGGCGTCGAAGCCGAGGCCTCCCTCGTCGAGCGGCCGGGTCACCTCGGCCCAGCCGGTGTGATCCTCGGCGACGAGCATCACGGAAGGGCGGATGAGGCGCAGGGTCCGCGACCACTCGCGGAGCATCTTCGCGCCGTAAACGTTGGCGCGCGGCACGGGGGCGCCGCCCGGCTCGTTCAGGCGGTTGTCGCGGTGGATGGCGTCGAGGAGGTCCACCCGGAAGCCGTCCATGTGGAACTCGTCCACGAGCATGGCGGCGCTCGAGGCGAACAGCCGGCGCACCTGCTCCTCGCAGTAGCGCGGCGCCCACCCGGAGGAGCCGTTGTTCACGTAGCCGCCCTCGGGCCGCGAGTGCTCCCCGGGCACGCCCTCGTACCAGTAGTAGAGGTTCCGCTCCGGCGCGGCCGAGTCCACCTGCCACTCGGCCCGCGCGGCGTTCAGGTCCCAGTGGTTGTAGACGACGTCCTGGATGACGGCGACGCCGCGGCGGTGACAGGCGCGCACGAACCGCATGAGGGCGTCGCGCCCGCCGGCGGTGACCTCGATGGCGAGGTGGTGCGAGTTGCCGTAGCCCCACGCGGCGTCGCCGCTGAACTCCGCCATCGGCAGGAGCTCGACCGCGTTCACGCCGAGGGGGACGAGGTGCGCGTCGAGCAGCGCCTCAGCGTCCTCGAGGTTCCCGGCGTCGGGACGGCCGACGCCGAGCGCGCCCACGTGGAGCTCGTAGATGACGAGGTCCTCGAGCCGGGAGGGCACCGGACGCGCGGGGTCGTACTCGTCGCACCAGAAGTCAGCGCAGCCGATGAACGCCTCTTCGCCGCGCCTGGGCGCCGGCACCGTCTCCGGGTCCACCACCGCCGAGCAGCTCACCGCCCCGTCGAGCCCGGCGGCCGTGCCGCCGTAGATGCTGCCCCGCGGGTCGAAGCTTCCCTGGCCCACCTGCCAGCGCGAGTAGAGGTCCGTGCGGTAGGACACCGACCCGTCGTCGCGCGTCACCCGGAACACGTAGGGCGTGAACTCGCAGCGGCCGTACTCGAGGAGCGCGGGGTCGCCGGCGCGGGTCTCCCAGATTCCCCCGCCGGCGGGCGCGAGCGGCAGCGGCGGCAGCGGGGCGCTCCCCGCGCCGTCGTCGGAGACGTAGCCGTTCGTCCCGTCGCCGAGCACCACCTCCACGGCGCGGGCGTTCGGCGCCCACAGGGCGAAGCGCAGCGCGCGAGCGCCGCCCTCGCGGGGGATCGGGTTCGCGCCCAGGCTGCGGCCGAGGGCGAGGTGGTAGCGCTCCACCTGACCGCCCTCCCGCAGCGTGAACGACCGCACGGTCCGGCGCGAGAGCGAGTCGTCCTCCTCCGTCGCGACGAGGCACCGGCGGCCCCAGGGACCGTCCCCGAGGACGTCCCACTCGAAGCGCTTGCCGACCTCGGTCGCAGGGAAGGACACCGTCGCCTCGAATCCCGGGCAGCCGTCCTCGCAGGTGGCCTCGGCCATCGGCCGCTCGCTCCACGCGCCGCCGGCGCGCCCGAGCGCGTCCCAGCTCCCGCGCAGTAGCGCGTTCGCGAAGCGCGACCTCAGGAGGCCGCTCGAGTACACGAAGCGTACGTCCGGCATACGGAGCGTCTACGCGCGCCACCGGCGTGCGTCGAGGGCCCGCGCGGACGCGCACGAAAGGCGCAGGAGGCGCCGGCTCGCCGGGCGAGCGCGGGCCTCCGCCCGCGGCGGCCGGCGGGGGGGTCCCGGGACGGCCGCCGCGGGGCGGGCCTCACCGCGCGAGCGCGGGCGTGGCCTCGCGAGCGGTGCCAGCGCGCTCGGCGCGCGCGCGTCCCCTGGCCCGAAGGCCGAGCAGCGAGACGGCGTGCAGGAGCACGAACAGCGGCACGCCGAACGTGGGGACGAGGGAGAGGGGGAGCTCCGCCATGGCGGCCGACGAGGGGCCGCTCGTGAAGACCTGGATCGAGCTCGGGGCGGAGAGCGCGCCCGCGCCGACCGCCACCACGAGGTCGAGGAGCCCGGCGACGTTCCAGGCGACCGCGAGGCGCGGCGCGTGGCGCCTGCCCGTCGCGAGCGCGTACGCGACGAGGGGCGCGGCGGCGCCGACCGCCACGTCGCCGAGGCCCGCCGGGAGCGCGAACGCGCCGGGGAGCCCACCGCGCGCGTACAGCACCAGGAAGACGAAGCCGACGAGGCGCAGCGACTGGATCCCGACCACCCAGGCCTGCGGGATCGCGAGCGCCCGCGCGCGCGCCGTGCGTGACACGAGGAGGGCGAGGCCGCCGGCGAGGATGGGTGCGGCGACGGCGAGGCCGATCCGCGGCGGGCGATCCGGCGCGCCGGCGAACGCCCCCGTCGCCGCGAGGATAGCCACCAGGGAGAGCCAGGCCCCGAGGAGCACCCCCGCCGCCGCCGCGCCACGTCCGGCGTACCGGCGGAGGGCGAGGACCACGAAGGCGATGAGGAGGACGTCCACGCCGATGACGATCGGCCACACGAACCCGGGAACGAGCGCTGCCATGTGAACCTCCCGCGAGCCGACAGCTCGCGTTGTACGTACAACCTGGCGCCCGAGACCACCGCCACCCCGGGCCGGGCGCCCTGGCCAGGGGAGAACGCGAGCGCGGGGCCTCTACCCCGCGAAGCGTGGATGGAGCCTCACGGTCACCGCGGCGAGCGCCTCGGCGCCGCGATCGCCGAGGAGCGCACGCGCCTCCCGCTGCGCCTTTCGCCAGAGGGGGAGGGCGGCCTCGAGCGTCCGGGCGCCGGCGGCCGTGAGCGAGAGGCGCTGCGTCCGGCCGTCGGAGGGCGGCTCGACGCGGACCCAGCCCAGCGCCTGCAGCCGGGCCAGCTCCCGGCTGACGGTGGACTTCTCGAGCTGCAGCGCCCGACCCACCACCGTGGGCGTCGCCCGCTCGCCCGCCCGCGCGATGGCGACGAGGAGCGTGAGCTGGGTGCGGCGCAGGCCGAGCGGGCGCAGGGCGCGCTCGTAGATCGAGGCGAGGCGGCGGTCGAGGAAGCGGGCGCGGCTCGCCAGGCACTCGGCGGCGATCTCCTCGGAGGCGCGGGCGGCGGGGGTCCGGCTCATGAGAGGTTGTATAAGCAACCTCCGCGCAACTCGCAACGGGAGTGGACCCGACCCGGGGCGCCGCCAAGCGCCGCGTGCAGGGACACGTCCTCCGCAAGGAGCTGCTCGCGCGCGGGATCGTGGCGCTCGATCTTGGCGGTGTTGTGGGCCACGTCGTAGCCGAGCCGCAGCTCCGCCGCGGAGTCGCCGCGCAGCACGCGACGGAACACCTCGCGGGCGCGATGGCCGATCACCTCCCGGTTGCAGAAGGCGAAGTTCACCGCGGCGCACATCGCGCCGAAGTAGCGGCGTCCCTCGGGCGACGAGAGGGGGACGCACGCGAGCTGCCGATCGGGCACGCTGATCCCGTAACGGTGCCGCGCCGTGTCCGTCACCTTCACTCGCACCTCGCTGCGCGCGTCAGACATCGAGGAAGACCGTGGCGGAGAGCCCGCCGTTTCGCTCGACGATGGATCTCTTCCGGTGTCACGTCACACCTCGGGCGCCGCCGCCTCGGGCTTCGCCGGCGGCACCTCGGCCAGCGTCGCCTGCGTGAGGAGCAGCACGCTCGCGACGGACACGGCGTTCTCGAGCGCCACGCGGACGACCTTGGTCGGGTCCACGATGCCCGCCTCGACGAGGTCCACGTACGTGCCGCGCGCGGCGTCGAAGCCGAAGCTCCCGGAGCCGAGGCGCATGCGCTCGACCACGAGCGCCCCCTCGACGTCGGAGTTCATGGCGATCTGGCGGGTCGGGACGGAGAGCGCGTGCGCGAGGATCTCGAGCCCGGTGCGCTCGTCGCCCTGGCAGGACGCCTCCTCCTTCTGGACCGCGTCGATGGCGCGCAGGAGCGCGAGGCCGGCGCCCGGCACGATCCCCTCCGCGACCGCCGCCTTGGTCGCGTTGATGGCGTCCTCGAAGGCCTCCTTGCGGCTCTTCAGCTCGGCCTCGGTGGGCGCTCCGACGTGGATGACCGCCACGCCGCCGGCGAGCTTCCCGAGCCGCTCCTGGAGCTTCTCGCGGTCGTAGTCGCTCTTCGCCTCGCGGATCTGGCGGCGGAGCTGCTCGGTGCGCGCCATGATGGCGGCCTTCTCGCCCGCGCCGCCGATGAGGGTGGTGGTCTCGCGCGCGACGACGACGCGGCGGGCGCTCCCGAGGTCCGGGAAGGCGAGGTGCTCGAGCCTGACGCCCAGCTCCTCCGACGCGACGCGCGCGCCGGTGAGGATGGCGAGGTCCTGCAGGAGGTCCTTGCGGCGATCGCCGAAGCCGGGCGCCTTCACCGCGGCGCACAGGAGAGCGCCCCGCATCTTGTTCACCACCAGCGTCGCGAGCGCCTCGCCGTCGACGTCCTCGGCCACGATGAGGACGGGGCGCCCCGCCTTCACCACCTCCTCGAGGAGCGGGATGAGATCCTTCATGAGGCTCAGGCGCCGGTCCGTGAGCAGCACGAGCGCGTTCTCGAACACGCACTCCATGCGGTCCGGGTCGGTCACGAAGTAGGGGGACAGGTAGCCGCGGTCGAACTGCAGCCCCTCCACCACCTCGAGCGTGGTCTCGATGCCCTTCGCCTCCTCCACGGAGATGACGCCGTCCCCGCCGACGCGCTCGACCGCCTCGGCGACGAGCTCTCCCATCGCCGCGTCGTTGTGCGCGGAGATGGTCGCGACCTGCGCCTTCTCCCGGCGCGTGGTCACCGGGCGCGACAGCGCCTTCAGGCACGCGACCGCCACCTGCACGCCGCGATCGAGGCCGTGCTTCAGCTCGATGGCGCTCGCGCCCGCCTCCACGTTCCGAACCCCCTCGGCGAAGATGGCGTGCGCGAGGAGGGTCGCGGTCGTCGTTCCGTCGCCGACCGCCTGTCCCGTGCGCTCGGCCGCCTCGCGGATCATCCGCACGCCGAGGTTCTCGGTGGGGTCCTCGATCTCGAGCTCCTTCGCGATCGTCACCCCGTCGTTGCAGACGATGGGCTCGCCCCAGCGCCGGTCGATGAGGACGCACTTCGACTTCGGGCCCAGGGTCACGCGCACGGCGTTCGCGAGGAGCGTGGCGCCACGGAGCACGCCGTCGCGCGCGATCGCGTCGAACAGGATCTGCTTCTTCATGGTCCGAGCTTAGGCCTCCACGGAGGAGGCGCGGCGCGTGAGACCGGGGGCCCGCGTTGGCGTGAGCGCCGGGGTAGCGGGTTCGTCGAGCCCTGACGGTCGCTCGCGAGGCGAGCGGGGTGGCACGGGAGAGGAGGCGCAAATCCGCCCGGTTGAGGGAGGTGCGCGCCCCGGCTCGGCAGCGGGGACGACGCCGCCGCGATCGCCCGCACCACCGTCCTCGCGGCCCGATCGCCCGTGAGCACGCGCGCGCGCACGAGTCGGTGGGCGAGCCGCTCCACGGCGGCCCAGACGCGGGGATCCTCGAGCTGCCGCTCCGCGCTCGCGCGCATCCGGCGCAGGAAGGCGTGCCTCGCCGCGCCACCGGAATGGAGCTGCGCCGCGAATCGCAGCGCGACGCGCCGGTCTTCCTCGGCGCCTGGCGCGAACAGCGGGAATGGCAGGCCGGACCTCAGGTCGACGGAGAGGTAGCCGCGCTCGAGGGCCGCCCGGTCCTGGGCCACGCTGCCGGCGAGCGCCACCGCGCCGGCCGCGCGCGCCACGCGCTTCGCGGCGCCGGCCGAGCCGCCGCGGCGCGGCGCGCTGAAGAAGAACTCGCACGCGCCCCCGATCCGCCCGCGACGCGAGACGGTGAGCCGCGTCACCCCGAAGCCCCGGAGCATCGCGATAACGGCGTGGCCGGCCTCGTGATAGGCGCGCATCTCGAGCGGCTCGAGTGGCTTCGTGCGTTTCCGTCGCCTCGCCAAGGGCGTGTCCCGGATGGTCGCGAGCGAAGCGTACGCCGCCCCGCTCCGCGCGGCTGCGGGACTCGAAGTGACGATTCGGGGACGGCGGGCGCCTGCACGGCAGGGTAGGGGGCGTCTCCCTCGAGCCCACGCTGCGCGCCGCCGGACGACCCTGCATGACGAGCGCCGCGGGCGCGCTGACTCCTTACGCTCTCCTGGGAGCGCGCTTCGAGTGGGTCGAGGCTCGCGGTCCGGAGGAGCGCATGGCGCCGCTGGAGTGGAGCAGGATCTGCTGTCCGGTCGATTTCTCGGAGCCGGCGCAGGCCGGCCTGCGCGTGGCGGCGGACCTGTGCCGGAGGCTCGGCGCGGAGCTCGTCCTCCTCTACGCCGACTCCGCCGCGCGGGTGGCGACGGAGCTGCCCCCCGCGGGAGGGCTCGACGGAGAGCTCTCCGCGTGGAAGGAGACCGCGGAGCGTCTGGGCGCCCCGAAGGTCACCGTCGCGCGCGCCGGCGGATCGCCGGAGGTCGCCATCGTGGAGTTCGCGACCTCGGGGAAGGTCGATCTCATCGTGATGGGGACGCACGGGCGCGTCGATCGGGAGCACATGCTGACCGGCTCCGTCGCGGAGGGCGTCGTCCGCAACGCTCCATGCCCGGTGCTCACGGTTCACCCGGGCTGGAAGGCGTGACCCGGGACGTAGGAGGCGAAGGAGGAGCTGCCATGACCGGAAGCTGCGAGGTCTGCGGGAACCAGTACGACAAGGCGTTCGAGGTGGTCGCCGCCGGAGCGCACCACGTCTTCGACAGCTTCGAGTGCGCGATCCAGGCGCTCGCGCCGCACTGCGAGCGCTGCGGGTGCCACGTGATCGGGCACGGGGTGGAGGCCGGCGGGAAGTTCTTCTGCGGCGCCCACTGCGCGCACACCGCGGGGGCGAAGGAGATCCGGGACCGCGCCTAGACCTCAGGGCGGCGCACCACGCCGGCGCCGGCCGGGCACTCATGGAGCGCCCCGCCGGCGTGCTGGCCGTTACGATTCGCGAACAGGCGAGCGAAGCGACGCCGCGGAAGCGGCAAAGCCGCTCGCGGCGTCGCACGGGACCCGGCGAGCAGGGGTGGGCCCCCGACGAGCTTTGCTCGGCGGGGCGGGGGCGCAGCCCCCGTTCGACGTTCAGTGCAGCTTGTCGGCCTCGCTCTTCAGCTCGTTCCAGGCGGCGTCGAACTCCTTCTTCAGCGTCGGCTGGCGGTCGGCGCCCGCGTCGACGATCTCGTCGATGCGGTGATCGAGCTCGTCTCGGAGCGCCGCGAGGCGCGCGGCCCGGGGTTGCGACGAGGCGGACGGCGTTTGCTGCGGCTCTGCTGGGTTCGCCATGGGAGCTCCTCTTCGTTTCCTGGTCACTGCTCAATTGCGCCGTGCGGGCAGGCGACGCTCGAACAAGGTGGGCGTCGCGGGGGGGAGGATGGGATCGCCTGCACGGGCATGCCGCCGTCCTGGCGAGCGCCCGGTGAGTCCCTCGCGGTGCGTGGCGGCGCCGGCCTCGACAGGAAATGGAGTGGGCCTCGCCGCCGAGGCTCGTCGAGGAGGGACAGCGCATGGCCGAGGAGAGGATCGTGCTCGTCACGGGCGCCACCGGGAGGCAGGGCGGCGCCACGCTCCGTCACCTCGCGGAGCGCGGCGGCTTCGCGCTCCGGGCGATGACGCGCAAGCCGGAGGGGGACGCTGCGAAGGCGGTCGCGGCGCTCGGGGCGGAGGTGGTCCGGGGCGACCTCGACGACGCCGCGCCGCTCGCGCGCGCGCTCACAGGCGCGTGGGGGGTGTTCGCGGTGCAGAACACCTGGGAGGCGGGCGTCGAGCGGGAGGAGCAGCAGGGGAAGCGCCTCGCGGAGCTGGCGCGGCGCCAGGGCGTGCAGCACTTCGTCTACAGCTCGGTGGGCTCGGCGCACCTCGCGACCGGGATCCCGCACTTCGACAGCAAGGCGCGGGTGGAGGAGTCCGTGCGGTCGCTCAGGTTCCCGTCGCACGTGATCCTGCGGCCGGTCTTCTTCATGGATAACCTCGTCTCGCCCGGGTTCCTGCAGGGAGACGCGCTCGTGAGCGCGCTCAGCCCGGCGACGAAGCTTCAGATGATCGCCTCCGACGACATCGGGCGGTTCGCGGCGCAGGCGTTCGTCGAGGCGGAGAAGTGGAGCGGCTCCGAGACGGACCTCGCGGGCGACGCCGTGACCCTGCCGGAGGCGGCGGAGGCGGTGAGCGGGTTCGTCGGGCGGAAGGTCGCCTACCGGCAGATCCCGATGGAGGCCGTGCGGGCGAACAGCGAGGACTTCGCGCTCATGCTGGAGTGGTTCGAGCGGGTCGGCTACTCGGCCGACATCCCGGCCCTCGAGGCGCGCTGGGGCATCCGGCCCCTGACGCTGCGGGAGTGGGCAAGCCGGCAGCGCCGCCGCTGAGGCGAGAGGCCGATCCCCGGAGCGTGGGGCCATCGCGCCCGGGCAAGGCGGCGGGTTTTCGATTAGGCTCTCGCGCCTTCCACTCCACCTTCACCCCCGAGCGCCATGGCCCAGTACGTGATGTCGATGCTCCGCGTGAGCAAGGTCGTCCCGCCCAAGCGGCAGATCATCAAGGACATCTCCCTCTCCTTCTTCCACGGCGCCAAGATCGGCCTCCTCGGCCTCAACGGCGCCGGCAAGTCCACCGTGCTGCGGATCATGGCCGGCGTGGACGAGGAGTTCGACGGCGAGCTGCAGCGCCAGAACGGCATCAAGATCGGCTACCTGCCCCAGGAGCCGAGGCTCGACGGCGACCGGAGCGTGCGCGAGGAGGTCGAGTCCGCCCAGGGCGAGGTGGCGGAGGCGCAGAAGCGGCTCGAGGCGGTCTACGCCGCCTACAGCGAGCCCGACGCCGACATGGAGAAGCTCGCCGAGGAGCAGGCGCGGCTCGAGGCGATCATCGAGAGCGCGGGCGCCGACACCGGCAACGCGCTCGAGATCGCCGCCGACGCGCTGCGCCTGCCGCCCTGGGACGCGACCATCAAGCACCTCTCCGGCGGCGAGAAGCGGCGCGTGGCGCTCTGCAAGCTCCTGCTCTCGAAGCCGGACATGCTGCTCCTCGACGAGCCGACGAACCACCTCGACGCGGAGTCGGTCGAGTGGCTCGAGCAGTTCCTCACCCGCTTCCCGGGGACGGTCGTGGCGGTCACGCACGACCGCTACTTCCTCGACAACGCCGCCGAGTGGATCCTCGAGCTCGACCGCGGCCGCGGCATCCCGTGGAAGGGCAACTACTCCTCCTGGCTCGATCAGAAGGAGCAGCGGCTCGAGGTCGAGGCCAAGCAGGAGAGCGCGCGCATCAAGGCGATGAAGCTCGAGCTCGAGTGGGTGCGGCAGAACCCGAAGGCGCGGCAGGCGAAGAGCAAGGCGCGCCTCGCCCGCTTCGAGGAGCTCTCCAGCGTCGAGTACCAGAAGCGCAACGAGACGCAGGAGATCTTCATCCCGGTGGCCGAGCGGCTCGGCGACAAGGTCATCGAGTTCAAGGGCGTCACGAAGGGCTTCGGCGACCGGCTGCTCATGGACGACCTGTCGTTCATCGTCCCCCCGGGCGCGATCGTCGGGATCATCGGACCGAACGGCGCGGGCAAGTCCACGCTGTTCAAGATGATCACCGGCGCCGAGAAGCCCGACGCGGGCGAGGTCGCCCTCGGCCAGTCCGTGAAGCTCGCGTTCGTCGACCAGAGCCGCGAGAACCTCGCGAGCGACAAGACCGTCTTCGACGAGCTCTCGGGCGGGCGCGACGTCATCCAGGTCGGCCGCTTCGAGATGCCGAGCCGCGCCTACATCGGGCGCTTCAACTTCAAGGGCGCCGACCAGCAGAAGATCGTCGGCGCGCTCTCCGGCGGGGAGCGCGGCAGGCTCCACCTCGCGAAGACGCTCATGACCGGCGGCAACGTGCTGCTCCTCGACGAGCCGTCGAACGACCTCGACGTCGAGACCCTGCGCGCGCTCGAGGACGCCCTGCTCGAGTACGCGGGCAGCGTCATGGTCATCTCCCACGACCGCTGGTTCCTGGACCGGATCGCGACGCACATCCTCGCCGCCGAGGGCGAGTCGAGGTGGACGTTCTTCACCGGCAACTACCAGGAGTACGAGGCCGACAAGCGGCGGCGGCTCGGCGAGGAGGGGGCGAAGCCGCGGCGCATCCGGTACAAGCCGATCAGCCGGTAGGCGCGCGGCGCGGCGCGCCTCACCGCGCGGGCGGCCGCGCAGCGCCGGGCCGGCGGCCGGGGCGAGCCGCTACTGCTTCTGCGCCCGGAAGTTGATCGTCCCGGTGGTGTGCGTGAAGTCCACGACGATGGTCCAGTCGCCCGCGGCGCCGGCCACGGTCGACACCGAGCCGGTCGCGCCGTCGAGCGCGCCCTGGTAGACCTGCGCGCCGGCGGCGTCACGCAGCGTGAGCGTCACGCTGCCGGCGCTGATGGCGCTCGAGCGGTCGACGGAGGCAATCGTGCCGGTGTTGTGCCACGTGTACGAGAGCGTCCCGTCGCCGTTCGCCACGCCCGTGAGCTGGAAGCCGAAGCTGTCGGCGACGTTCGTGATCTGCGGCTGGTACTGAGGCTGGACCGGCGCCGAGCCGGAGTCCGACCCGCCGCAGGCCGCGAGCGAGACCGCGAGGATCGTGGCGAGGGCGACGGACGGCAGGCGCAGGCGCATGAGTGACCTCCAGTGGAGGTCCCACGCTAGCGGCTCGATTGACGGGCATCAAGGGAGCGGAGGTGCGCGGAGAGCGCACCTCGCCGGCGCCACCCGCGCCCCGTGACGTCGCGTCCCGCGGGGCGCCCCGCGCGGCCGCTCAGCTCCGCGCCGGACCGGCCGGCTGCGACGCGGAGTCCCCTCCGAAGACGTCGTGCACGTAGTCGTGCGACGAGAGCGCGGCCGGAGCGAGCGCGCCCGTGCGGACGCCCTCGACGATCTCCGGGCGCTCGAGGTCGAAGATCGCGTCCAGGATCTGCCCGCGCTCCCGCGCGTTCGCCTGCCCGACCACGAACAGCACGCGCGCGCTGTGCTGGACGTAGCGGGGCGAGAGGAGCTGGCGCTTCAGGAGCTCCATGATCACGTCGGCCTTGGAGCGGTCGAAGCGCGGCGGGTCGCCCCGACGGTCCTGCTCCGCGAAGAACTCCCGCGTCCACTCGAAGTGGTAGTCCCAGACCTTCTGGAACAGGTCGCGGGTGAAGCGCGTCCCGGCCTTGATCGGCTCCGCGTTCGCGCCGATGACGACGCCGTCCTCGGTGAGGGTCTGCCGCTGCAGGTGGCCGTCCTTCGTGATCGGCGCCTGGTGCTGGACCAGCGTCCACAGCCACGACACGTAGATCCGGTACGTGGCGAGGTCGTTCATGAACCGCTGCCGGAGCTCGTAGTCGTCGATGGCCGCGGCGAAGTTGCCGTTCAGGATCTGGAAGCCGTAGTTCGCGGCCATGTAGAACGAGTGCTGCACGTGCTCGATCGTCACGTCGCCCCTGGGCGGCGCGTAGATCGCCTCCCAGCGCTCGGCCGAGAAGATCTTCTCCGGCGCGTCGAGCTGCTCCTTGCGGACGATCGACGGCGTGATCCTGCCCTGCGCGTCGAGGAGCCCGCGCGACTGGAAGAGCTGCCGCTCGGCCGCGTCGAGGCCGCTCGCCACCGTCGGCACCGCCTTCCCCTTCACGTCGATGGTCTCGAGCTTCGCCTCGACGAGCGCCTGGAGGCCGGACAGCTCGGCGCGGAGCGGGCCGTTGCCCGCGGCGACGTACTCCGCCTCCGGGCTCGCCACCCAGCTCTGCCGGAAGGCGTCGTGGAGCGTGCCCTTCACCTTGCCGGCGAGGATGTCGGCGAGCGTCGGCTGCGCGTCCGCCGCGAGCGGCGCCTCGGGCATGAACATGAGGCCCAGGATGCGCTCGCGGAGCTTGTCGATCGTGATGGCGCGCAGCGCCACCGGGTTGTAGCGGGAGCGCCCGTACGGATCGCCGCCCTGGTAGATCATGACGGCGGCCATCCCGCCGATGGGCGCCGCGTTCGTGAGCGCGCCGCCCTTCATTCCGGCCATGAGCATCATGAGCGCGGCGTAGCGCTGGTAGGCGATCATGATCGGCGTCGCCATCCCGATGCTCTGCGGGTCCGGGAAGATCCCGGCGGGATCGTCCTTCCAGAGCTCGATCATGCTGCCGAGGTAGTCCCAGCGGCCGACGTTCATGCCGAGCAGCCGGCGGCGCAGCACCCACGCGATGCCGGGGAGGTAGCGGCCCGCGTTCCCCTCCTCGTACAGCATCTTCACCTTGAGCGTGCCCGCGGGGACGCCGATGAGCCCCTCCAGGCGCGAGAGCAGCCGCTCGACGATGAGCGCCTCGCGCGGCGTCTGGAGCTTCGGGATGTAGTAGTAGACGCCGCTGCCGGCGCGGGTGAGGGCGTCGTAGTTGTTGAGGGCCCACAGCGTCGTGATGACCACGAGCCCGGGCGCCGGCTCGCCGTCCACGAGGACGTGGTCGTAGCGCAGGTGCAGGCTCGGCGGCCGGGCGAGCCGCGTCGGCCACTGCGCCGGCGGCTTCGTGATCTGGTACGCGCGCTTCTTGCCCTTCTTCACCACCTCGTACGGGCGGCCGGTCCAGCGGCCCTCGTGGATCTCCTTCGCGTTCGCCATCGCGGCGAAGACGCCCACCGGCTGGTTCGTGGGGGTGCCGTCGGGCTGGAAGTGCGGCGGCGACGCGTCCTCGAAGTCCGGCATGTTCATCGGCGCCGGCGAGTTGAGCGCGTTGAACGCCATGTCGAGCGGGTGCCACGGCCCGGTGAGCTCGAGCCCCGGGTTCTTCGTCGGGTGGACGTGGTCGGGGATGGGCACCTCGTCGTTGAGGCGCCAGTGCCGCTCGCTCTCGCGGCCGAGGAAGTTGTCCACGAGGCCCTGGACGATCTCGCGGTACGTCCAGGCCTTGCCGCTCACCGGATCCTCGAACGTCTCGTCCCAGCGCGGCCACGCGTACTTCGTGCGGGCCGGCGCAGGGTCCTGCAGGAGGGCCCGGCGCGCGGTGAGGGCGGCGGCGATCGCGGGGCGCAGCTCGCGGGTCAGCGTCGCGATCGTCTGCTCGACGTCGATCTCGCGGCCGTTCACGCGCTGGGTCCCGAAGAGCTGCGGGAACTGCTGGAGGATGTCCGGACGGATCATGGGCTCTGGTCCTCTCTCTGCAGGCGCGCCTGCGCGATCAGGTGTAGTGGCACACACGCGCGCCATGGGCATGGACCAGGAAGGTTGGGTCCCTCGCGCCACCCGCGGCGGAATCCGGCGAGACCCTTCCGGGCCCACCGGCCGGAGGCGCCGGGCTGCCAACGAGGTGGACTCCGCCCGCCCGCCGCCCCATTGCGCGCTGCGCGCGGCGATGGCCTCGTTACCTTCTGCCACCGTCGGGCGTGATCGCCCCCCATGACCACCATGGCTGCGAAGGCCCCAGCTCTCGAACCGAAGAACCGCGCGCTCGGACAGGCGCTCGACGGGCACCGGCGTGCGGTGTGGGGCATCTGCTACCGCATGACCGGGGTCGCGGCGGACGCGGACGACCTCGTCCAGGAGACGTTCACGCGCGCGCTCACGGCGCGCCCCGATCGGTCGGGCGAGCCGCTGCGGCCCTGGCTCGCGCGGGTCGCCGTCCGGCTCGCGATCGATCACCTGCGCCGCCGCCGCGTCCGCGGGTACACGGGCCAGTGGCTGCCCGCCCCGGTCCCGACGGACACGCCGGACCTGGAGCCGACGCCGGACGCGCGCTACGACGCCGCGGAGTCGGCCTCCTACGCGTTCCTCGTCGCGCTCGAGCGGCTGACGCCGCTGCAGCGCGCGGTGCTCCTCCTCCGCGACGTGCTCGGCCACTCGGTGCGCGAGGCGGCGGCGGTGCTCTCCACCACGGAGGGGGCGGTGAAGGTCGCGCACCTCCGCGCGCGGCGCGCGATGGAGGGCTACGACGCGGCGCGCCTGCCCGCGTCTCCGGCGCTGGAGGCGCGCACGCGGGCGGCGCTGGAGGCGTTCGTCGGGGCGATCCTTGCGGGCGACCTGGCCCGGGCGGAGGCGCTCCTCGCCGCGGACGCGCGCGCCGTCTCGGACGGTGGCGGCGAGTACCTGGCGGCGCCGCGGGTGCTCGAGGGCGCGCGCAACGTCGCGCGGTTCTTCGTCGGGGTCACGCCGCGAGGCGGCGGCGAGCGGAGAGCGACCTGGGTCCGGCTCAACGGCCTCCCCGCGCTCGTCGTGGACCTGCCGGCGGGCGGGCCGCGGGTCGCGCCCCGCATCGTGCTGCGCGTCGATCTCGACGCCGAGGGCCGCATCGCGCGCATCCACGCCATCGCCGCGCCGCGCAAGCTCACGGCGCTGCCTCCAGCTCCGCCGGCGCAGCCGGCTGCTCGCTGAGCGCGCCGATCGTCGCCGCCCAGCCCTCGCGCACGCTGGGATAACGGGGCGCCCACCCCGCGGCCTCGCGCAGCTTCCAGTTGGAGATCCTGAGCGAGCGCGCCAGGAGCTCGCCGAGCGAGCCGGAGACGAGCTTCACCCAGGGCGGAAGCAGGCGCGGCGGCGGGACGCCCAGGGCGGCCGCGAGCAGGTCGAAGTACTCGCGGCGGCGGACGGGCTCGTCGTCGGCGACGTCGTAGACGCCGGGGGGGACCCTCAGCGCCGCCACGACCGCCGACGCCGCGTCGTCGTGGGAGATCGACGAGATGAAGGCGTCGCCGGCGCCCGGCAGGGCGGCGAAGCCCCGCCGCGCCGCGGCCAGGAGCGGCCGCAGGTGGGAGGCGTCCGGGCCGTAGAACGCGGCGAAGCGGAGCACCACGCCCGCTCCCCCATGGCTCGCGAAGCGGGCCGCGGCGCGCTCGGCGTCCAGGACCGAGCGGTTGTAGCGGACCGGCCGGATGCGGGAGCGTTCGGCCACCCACGCGTCCCCGGCGTCCTCGTAGACGAGCGCGAAGGACTCCTGGACGAAGCGAGACGCCCCGCCGGCGAGCGCCGCCTCGCAGAGGTTCGCGGAGGCCTCGCGGCGGAGGCGGTCGTTCTCGCGCCACGCGAAGGGCAGGAGCATCCGCCCCGGCGACGGGATGTGCGTCGCGAGGTTCACGACGATCTCGTGGCCCGCGACGGCGCGCCGAACGGCGGCTGGGTCGAGCAGATCGAGCGCGATGGCGTTGGCCCCGGCGCGGACGAGCCGCTCGCGCGCCTCCGGCGCCCGCGCCACCGCGGTGACCTCGTGGCCGGCCGCGAGCAGCGCGGGGACCACCCGCCGGCCGATGACTCCCGTGGAACCCGTGATGAAGATCCTCATCCTGCCTCCTTGCGCCACCTCACGAGCGAGGAGGCGCGAAGGTTACGTGGGGCCCCGGCCGAGCCCCCGATCCGACCGGCCTCGAGGCCGTGCGGGATGAGAGCCCCGGGTCGCGGGACCGACGCGTCCGCGTGCTCGACCTCCGGCGAGCGCGCCGCGAGGGCCGCGGGCGCGTACACGGAGGAAGGTGACGCGGGCGGGGCCGCGCGAGCGCCGCGGGCGGCCGTAACCTCCGGGGCCGCTCGCGCGTGGACACGGCATGGCGAGCACGATCGAGGCGGAGCGGCCGGTCGGAGCCGGCGAGCGGCACGGGCAGCGGTCCGCTGCCGGCGCGCGTCCGGTTCGCGCCGGCGTCGTGGCGGGCACGTTCCTGGGCTCGAAGCTCGCGTCGCTCCTCGGGCTCCTGCCGGTGGGCGTCTGGACCGTGAACCACCTGTGGGACAACCTCGCCGCGCTGCGCGGGGGGGCGGCGTGGGAGCGCGCGGTCACCGAGCACTCGAGCCCGGCAACGCAGGCGGTGACGCTCGCGGTCGTGCTCGTGCCGCTCCTGCTCCACTCGGGCTGGGGCCTCGCGCGGCTCCCGCGGACGCGCGTGCCGCGCCACGTGGGCCGGTTCGCGAGCCTGCGGCATGGCCTGCACCGGCTCTCGGCGCTGGGCCTCCTCCTGTTCCTGGGAGCTCACCTGTGGCTCGCGCTCATCCGGCCGCGCCTCCTCGAGGGCGGGCCCGAGCCGTTCGAGCACCTGGCTCACCAGATGCGGTTCCACCTGCCGACACTCATCGTGTACGTGCTCGGGGTGCTCGGGACGGCGTACCACCTCGCGAACGGCCTGCAGGCGGTCGGGGTCGGGTGGGGACTCCGCTTCGGGCGCGGGACGATGTCGCGCCTGAGCCTCACGTCGGGGGCGGCCTTCGTCGTGCTCCTCGCGATGGGGTGGACCGCAGTCTGGGCCCTGTGGCGGGCGGGGGGAGGGTGACGCTCCCGCCGTGCCCGCCTCACCGGCCTCGCCGCGAGCCCCTCGCACGCCGGCGCCGCGGGGCCGGCGCCGCGGGCCTCGCGCCTCGCCCGCGGGGGCGCGCGGGCCGGGAGAGCTCGAGCTCGATGCCGAAGATCTCCGCCAGCCGATCGTCCGCGACGAGCGCGGCGCCGGGCGGCGCCTCGGACGCGACCGTCCCGGCGGCGCCGGCTTCCTCGACGAGCTCGGCCATCTCCACGCCGCGCAGCGTGAAGAGCAGCTCCGGGGCCTGGTCGAGGCGCGCGCCGACGCCGTAGAGCACGGCCGCGAGGTGCTTGCAGAGCCGGGCCTCGTCGGGACACGAGCAGCGCAGGTCGAGCTCTGCGCTCGTCGGGAACAGCCCGCGCTCGCGGTCGCACAGCACCTCCATCACGGCGGAGGAGAGCCGCCCGGAGAGGAGCTCCACGACCGTGGCGATGCGGCCCGCGCAGGCCCGCCTCACGGCGCGCCAGCGCGCCGGCGACAGCGGGCGGATCCGCACCTCGGCCTCGTAGAGCTCGGTGCCGCTCACGAACGCGCTGACGAGCCCGCGCGAGATCGCGAGGTGCACGACCGAGCCGTTCCGCGCGTAGGCGCGGCCGCGCGGCAGGCGCGTCGCGAGATCGGCGAGAGACTCGAGCTGGTCGCACCAGGCCCTGCCCCAGAACGTGGTGGCGAGGTCGCGCCCCTCGATGGCGACGGGCTGCGGCACGATGCCCTTGCGCACGAGGCGCTTGCGCGCGAGCTCGGCGCGCAGCCGGCGCTCGGCCGCCGTCACGTACTCGGGGAACCGATCGCCGTCCTCGAACGCCACCGTGCGATCTTAAGCGGCGACCGGCGCGCGAGGCGAGTCCGCCGGGGCGGGGGGCGCAGCCCGGGGCGGCTCCCCTCACGATCAGAACTCCGCGCTGCGCAGATCGAGCGACACGAGGCGGAGGAGCTCCCGGTCGTCGAGCTCCGTCAGGCGGATCTCGTCCGTCCCCTCGAGGAGCTCCTGCGAGAGCCTCCGCTTGTCCTCGAGCATCGCGTCGATGCGCTCCTCGATCGTGCCCCGGCAGACGAGCTTGTGCACGAGCACGGCCTTCCTCTGGCCGATGCGGAACGCGCGGTCGGTCGCCTGGGTCTCGACGGCGGGGTTCCACCACCTGTCGAAGTGGACGACGTGCGAGGCCGCCGTGAGGTTCAGGCCCGTGCCGCCGGCCTTGAGCGAGAGGACGAAGAACGAGACGGTCTCGTCCTCCTGGAACCGCCGCACGAGCGCCGCGCGGTCCTTCACGGGCGTCTGCCCGTGCAGCACGAGCCCGGGGCGCCCGAAGGCGCTCGCGAGGAAGCGCGCGAGCGGAGCGGTCATCTCGCGGAACTGCGTGAAGACGAGCGCCTTCTCCTGGCGAGAAGCGACGGTCTCCGCGATCTCGGCGAGCCGCGCGAACTTCCCGCTCGCTCCGGGGGCGTACTCGCCGTCCCCGAGCCACTGCGAGGGGTGATTGCAGATCTGCTTCAGCCTGAGGAGGTACGCGAGGACGACGCCGCGCCGGCGCGCCCTGTCGCCGGAGGACACGGCCGCGAGCTCGCGCGCGAGCGCCTCGACCGACTCGGCGTAGAGCGCGGCCTGCGCCCGCGAGAGGGCGCAGAAGGCCTTCACCTCCGTCTTGGCGGGCAGGTCGGCGATGACCGCGCGGTCCGTCTTGAGGCGGCGCAGGAGGTACGGGCGGACGAGGGCCCTGACCGCGGCGTACGGCGAGGGCTGCGCGGCGCCGTCCAGGGCCGGCGCCGGAGGCGGGGGCGGGGGCGCGGCGGCGGCCGACGCGGTGCGCTTCAGGAACGCCGCGAACTCCTTCGCCGAGCCGAGGAGCCCCGGGTTCACGAAGTCGAAGATGGACCACAGGTCGCCCGGGCGGTTCTCGACGGGCGTGCCGGTCAGGGCGAAGCGGACGCGCGCGCGGATCGCCTTCACGGCGCGCGACTGCCGCGCCGCCGGGTTCTTCACCGCCTGCGCCTCGTCGAGCACCGCGAGGCCGAAGTCGGCCTGCGTCGCCCACGGCAGACGGGCGACCGCGCCGTACGTCACGACCACGAGGTCGTGCGCGGCGAGGGCGTCGGCGTCGAGGGCGGCGAGCGTCTCGCGCGGCGTGGCGGAGGGATGCGCGACGAGCACCCGGAGCGACGGGGCGAACCGCTCGGCCTCCGCCTTCCAGTTCGCGAGCAGCGACGCGGGCACGACGAGGAGGTGGGGCCCTTCGAGGAGGCGGCGCCGCTTCAGGAGCAGGAGCAGCGCCAGGATCTGGACGGTCTTGCCGAGCCCCATGTCGTCGGCGAGGCAACCGCCGAGGCCGAGCCGCGCGAGCGTCCAGAGCCAGCGGACGCCCTCGCGCTGGTAGGGGCGGAGCGTGGCGTGGAGCGCGGCGCCGGGGTCGGCCTCCTCGGTGCCGCGGGCGCCCCGGAGCGACGCGAGCGTCTCCTCGAGCCACGTGCCCGCGCGGACCCCCGTCCACTGCCGGTTCGGGTCGAGGAGGACCACCTCCGCGCCGAGCTCGGCGCCGGCCACGAGGCGCATCGCCTCCACGAAGGAGACGCCCTCGGCCGCGGTCCGCTGCGCGTCCTGGAAGCGCTTTAGGACCAGGTCGAGCTGCTCGCGATCGATCTCGACCCAGCGCCCCTTGAACAGGACGAGCCCGCTGCCGGCGGCCCGCAGCGCGCGCAGCTCCGCCTCCGTGAGCTCGGCCTCTCCGAGCGTCAGGCGGACGTCGAAGTCGAGGAGGGCGTCGAGCCCCAGCGCGGCGGGCTTCGTCTCGCCGACGCGCATCGTCACGCGAGGCCGCGGCGCGTGCCGTCCGCTCCACCACGCAGGGACGCGCACGAGGACGCCGCTCTCCTCCAGGGCGGGCACCTCGCGCAGGAAGAGGTGCGCCTCGGCGGGGGTCCAGGCGAGGGGCTGGAAGAGCGCGCCGGAGTCGGCGAGGGCCTTCACGAGCGGGCTCCGCTCGGACGCGCGGTGGACGGGCTGGAGCAGCGCGAGGAGACGGCGCCGGTCGGCGGCGGAGGACGCCTCGCGGACGGCGTCGCCGAGGCGGCGGTGACGGGGCCTGCCGCTCGGGGCGAGGCCGGTCGTGTACGTCGCGAGGAACGCGAAGGGACGCTCGGGGTCCTGGCGGTTCTCGGCGAGGTGCAGGTGCACGCGGCCGACGACGCTCCAGGCCGGGTCACGCTCCGCGAGCCAGGCCTGCACCGTCCCCGCCGCGCGGGCGATCTCCTCGCGCCAGGCGGCGAGCGTGTCCGCCCAGAGCGAGCGCAGCACGGCGGGGGAGAGGTACTCGCCCCCGAGCAGCGGAGGCGCGGACGCGGCGAGCTGCTCGAGCTCGCCCGGGCTCGGCTCCGGATCGGCGTCCTCCCGCCGCTCCTCGAGGTCCGGGACGGCGCAGAGCGCGGCGACGAACGCGCGCGCGAAGTCGCGCCAGAACGCGAGCGCCGGCGGCAGCGCGGTGCGCGCCTCGCGGGCGCCGAGGTGGAGGAGGCCGGGGCCGTGGCCCCGCTCGAGCGCGGCCCGGATGCGGCGGGCGACGGCCTCGCCCAGGGCGTCCACCGGCTCGCCCGGGCGCAGGACGAGATGACCTGACGGGGTCAGCGCGACGGTGAAGGGCTCCACGGCCGCGGAAGATAGCGCGCTCGGGGGCCGCTCGCGCCTTCGCCGCGCACGCGAGCGCTGCTCGCTCCCGAGCGCGGAGGTACGATGCAGCGCATGCGGATCCCGGACGCCGTGCGCCGCCTCCTCGCCGTCGCGCTCCTCACCGCGGCTGCCTGCGGAGGCGGAAACGACCCGGCTCCGGGCGGCGACGCCACGCCGCCGCCGCTGGGCGCGCCGATCTCGCGCACCGAGGGCGCTGCGATCGCGGGGGCCGCGGGGTGGACCTGGATCCCGTTCGAGGACGCGTTCTGCACCGACGCGGTGCTGCAGCCGTCGGGGGAGTACCAGTTCGGGACGAGCACGACCGGACTCGCGCTGAGCTGGGGCTCGCCGGCGAGCACCGACCTCGTCGTGTTCCTCCAGGGCGGCGGCGCGTGCTGGGACTTCTTCACCTGCGGGGGTGCGCCGGAGCTCGTGCCCAAGACCGCGAGCAGCGGTCCGTTCGGGCCGGACGAGTTCGCGCGCGACATCTACGCGAAGTACCCGCGCTCGTGGGTGAGACGGGAGAACCTCCCGGCCGCCCTGCGCGACGCGACGATCGTGTTCGTGCCGTACTGCACGGGCGACGTTCACAGCGGCGACGCGGTCGCGACGTACGCCTCACCCATCCAAGGCCGGCCCTCGGTCACGTGGCACCACGTCGGGCACGCGAACGTGCTCGCGTTCCTGAAGCGGCTCGGGGCCACGTTCCCGAGCCCCGCGAAGCTCGTCGTGTCCGGCTCCTCGGCGGGCGGCTTCGGCTCGCTGTCGAGCTACTCCGCCGCTCGACGCTACTGGCCGCACGCCAAGGGTTATCTCGTGGACGACTCCGGCCCGCCCCTCGCCGGCGACGCGATCCCCGCGAGCACGCGCGACACCTGGTACGCGCGCTGGGGCATGGGCGCGTCGCTCGACGGCTTCTGCCCGGGGTGCCGGACGGACCTGTCGCAGGGCCTGCGCGAGCTCGCCGAGCGCTACCCGGGGGACCGCATCGCGCTCCTCTCGCACCTCCAGGACCTCACCATCCGGGGCTTCTTCGGGACGTTCACGCTCCTGCCGAGCCCGGCGTTCACGCCGATGCCCGCGGACCGCTTCGAGGCGGAGCTCCGCCTGATCGGCACGAGCGTCATGGATCCGGCGACCTCGAACGCGAAGTACTTCTTCACCGCGGGAGAGGCGCACCCCACGCTCGAGGATCCGACCGTCGTCACGACGCCGGCCCCGGGGCTCGAGGCCTGGCTCGAGCTCATGCTCGCGGACTCGGCGGCCTGGGAGAGCGAGACGGACTAGGGCTCAATGGGGGGCGCGACGCCGTGCTGCGCAGCCGACGGCGTGCCGGTCCGGGGCCGCGTGCTCAAGCTCGCCTGGACCGGGCTCGCTCGCGCGTCACCCGACCCCGGCGCCGTGCGTCTCTCCGGAGGAGGGCGAGGCGGTGGAGCGGATCGGCGATCACGCGGTCGTGGGGAACGGCCGGGCGGCCGCGCTCGTGTCGCGCGGCGGCACGGTCGACTGGCTGTGCTGGCCGCGATTCGACAGCCCTTCGATCTTCGCCGCGCTCGTCGACGACGCCGCCGGGCGCTGGACGCTCGCCCCGGCCGCGCCGTTCCGCTCGGAGCGCCACTACCTCCCGGAGACGAACGTCCTCGTGACGCGGTTCATCACGGCGACGGGCGCGCTGGCGGTGACGGACTTCATGCCGGTCGCCTCGCAGGAGGAGCAGCGGCGGCTGCTCCTCCCGGACCACGAGCTCGTGCGGATGGCCACGTGCGAGCGCGGGACGGTGGAGCTCGAGACCGTCTTCGAGCCACGGCCCGACTACGGCCGCGTGCGGCCGCGGCTGCGCGACGCCGGCGGGCTCGGCCTCCGGGCCGAGACACGGGCGGGCCTCCTCACGCTCCGCGCGGATCTCCCGCTCGCGATCGAGCCCGCCGGGCGTGCGACCGGGAGAGCGGTCCTGCAGGCCGGCGAGACGCGGCACCTGTCGCTCTCCTACGCCGACGAGTGGCCCGCGATCCTGCCGCCGCTCGGAGCGCCCACGCGCGAGGCGCTCGCGCGCACCGTCCGCTGGTGGCGCGCCTGGGTCGGGCAGCTCCGCTACGACGGGCCCGGGCGCGACGCGGTGGTGCGGAGCGCGCTCGCGCTGAAGCTCCTCGTGTACGCGCCGTCGGGCGCGGTCGTCGCGGCGGCGACGACGTCGCTCCCCGAGCGCGTGGGCGGCGATCTCAACTGGGACTACCGCTTCTGCTGGCTGCGCGACGCGGCGCTCACCGTGCGCGCGCTCTTCGGGCTCGGCTTCCGCGACGAGGCCGACGCCTTCGTGAGCTGGCTCCTCCACTCGACGCGGCTCACCCAGCCCGAGCTGCGGGTCCTCTACGACGTGCACGGCAACGCGCCCCCGCGCGAGCGCACGCTCGAGCACCTCGCGGGCCACCGCGGGTCGCGACCGGTGCGGGTCGGGAACGGCGCCGCGGATCAGCTCCAGCTCGACGTCTACGGCGAGGTGATCGACGCGGTGACCCACTTCGTCCGGAGCGGCGGGACGCTCGACCGGGAGACGCAGCGGATGCTCTGCGCGCTCGGGGACGAGGTGTGCCGGAGCTGGCAGGGCGCCGACGAGGGGATCTGGGAGCCGCGCTCCGGGAAGGGGCACAACACCCACTCGCGCGTGCTGTGCTGGACCGCGCTCGACCGGCTCCTCGAGCTGCACGCGAAGGGGCACCTCTGCAGCGCGCCGGTCGAGCTGTTCGAGCGGAACCGCGCCGCCATCAGGCGCGACGTGGAGGAGCACGCCTGGAACGCGCGGCTCGGGAGCTACACCGCACGGCTCGGCGGGGAGGAGCTCGACGCGGCGCTGCTGCTCCTCGCCTGGTACGGGTTCGAGGACGCGCGCTCGGCGCGCATGCGCGCGACGTTCGCGCGGATCCGGGAGCGGCTCGGCGCGCGCGACGGCCTCCTCTACCGCTACCGGAGCGGCGACTCTCCCGGCGAGGGCGCGTTCGGGATCTGCAGCTTCTGGGGCGCCGAGGTGCTGGCGCTCGGCGCGGGCAGCGCAGCGGAGGCGCGCGAGACCTTCGAGCGGCTCTGCCGGCTCTCGAACGACGTGGGGCTCTTCGCGGAGGAGCTCGACCCCGGGACGGGCGAGGCGCTCGGCAACTTCCCCCAGGCGTTCACGCACGTGGGGCTCATCAACGCGGCGCTCTCGCTCGAGCAGCGGCTCCGGGGCGAGGCGCCGCTCACGCACGCGGTCCCGCCGCGCGCGGCGCTCGAGGAGGCGGACGCATGAGCGTCGGGAGCTGGCTGTTGTGGGGCTTCGTCGCGACGATCGTGCTCACGACGATCCTGGCGGGCACCCAGGGGCTGCGCCTCACGCGCATGAACCTCCCCTACATGCTCGGCACCATGTTCACCCCGAGCCGCGATCGCGCGAAGCTCCTCGGGTTCGCCGTCCACCTCGTGAACGGCTGGCTCTTCTCGCTCCTGTACGTGGCCGCCTTCGAGGCCTGGGGCCGGGCCACCTGGTGGCTCGGCGCGGCCATCGGCGTCGTGCACGCCGCCTTCGTCCTCACCGCCGGCATGCGGATCCTGCCCGGCCTGCACCCCAGGATGGCGAGCGAGACGCACGGCCCCACGGTGACGCGGCAGCTCGAGCCGCCCGGCTTCCTCGCGCTCAACTACGGGGTCCGGACGCCGCTCGGTGCGCTCGCGGCGCACGCGGTGTTCGGCGCGATCCTCGGGGCGTTCTACCGGCTCGCCGGCGGGTGAGCGCCCGCTGAGCGCGCGGGGACGCTCAGCGCGCGGGCGCCTCCGGCGGGAGCGCGACGAACACGCCGAGCACGCCGATGAGGTTCCCGGCCTGGTCGCGCAGCGGCACCCGGCTCGCCAGGCAGTCGATGTCCCCGCCCGACGCGTCGCGCAGGGTCTCGCGCGCGTCGAGCAGCGGCGCTCCGGCGTCCATGACGCCCCGGTCCCGCTCCAGGAGGCGCGCGCGCTGCTCGTCGCTCCAGCCGAGCTGCGCGTCGGTCTTCCCGACGATCGCCTCGGCGGAGGGGAGGCCGAACCGCTGCGCGAAGCGGTCGTTGCACCCGAGGTAAACGGAGCGCCGGTCCTTCCAGTAGATGGAGTGCGGGACGTTCGACAGGACGCTCTGGAGCAGCTCGCGCTGCTCGCGGACGTTGCGGAAGCTCGCCTCGACCCGCTCGGCCATGTGATCGAACTCGGTGGCGAGCTGACCGATCTCGTCCTTCGAGCGCAGGCCGATGCGGCGCGACAGGTGCTTCTCGTCGTCCGCGATGTCCCGGGACAGGCCGACCAGCGTGGCGAGGGGCCGCGTGAGGGTGGCGGCGAGGAAGCTCACCCCGGCCACCGCCAGGATCACCACCACGAGCGACGCCAGCATGATGCGCCGGACGAGGGCGCCGACCTGCGCCTCGGCGGCCGCGGTCTTCTCGGCGATGGCGACCTCGATGTCGTCCACGTACCGGCCCGTGCCGATGATCCAGTCGAGCGGCCGGTAGCGCTTCACGAACGAGAGCTTCGGCGCCGCGGCGCCCGGGGTCCCCTCCGCCGTCGGCTTCGGCCAGGAGTACTCCACGAAGCCCTCGCCGGTCTTCCAGGAGATGTCCCGGAACGCCGAGAACAGGTTCTGGGCGCGGCCGTTCACCGCGAGCTCGAACTCCTTCGCGTCCATCGTCCGGCCGTCGAGCTCGGGCCGGATCGGATGCATCACCATGCGCGGGACCGGCGTCTCGGCGGTGCTGATCCAGAAGTACTCCGAGCCGTAGCGGATCTTGCGGATGCCCGAGGTGATCTCGGCGAGCTTCTCCCGCACCGCCTCGTCCACGTAGATGCCGGTCCCCACCACCCAGCCCCACTCCTTGAACAGGCGGACATAGGAGAACTTGGGCATGCGCGGCAGGAGCGCGTTCCCGTCCGGCTCGGGCCAGCTGTAGCGGATGAAGCCCGCCCCGCGCGCGGCGGTGAGCTCGACGGCGAGCTGGAACAGGTTACGGTCGTCGTCGCCCGCGCAGTCGAACTCGGGCGCGTCGAGGACCGTCCCCTCGAGCCTCGGGACGAGCGGGTGCATGAGCATCGTCGGGTAGGGCCGGCCGACGGTGTTGATCCACAGGTACCCCTTGCCGCCGTCGAACCGCATCGCGCGGAGCGTCTCGAGCGCGTCCGCCTGCGCGCGCGCGACCGACACCTCGCCCCGGCGCGCCCGCGCGAGGTGCTCGCGGAGGGTCGCGCCCGCGACGTCGAGGATCGCCTCGAGCCGCTGCCCGTACTTCTGCTCGAGGTAGCGCTCGTCCGCGGCCTCCCGGTACTGCGCGTCGATGAGCGCGTAGACGGTGTTCACCTTGTCGGTGAGGTCCTGCTTCACCTGCGCGGTCTTCTCGGCCCGGATGCGCGCGATGTCCTCAGCGGCCCGCGAGCGGATGCTCCCGACGGCGTAGCCCGCGAGGACACCCGCGGTGACCAGCACCGCGACGGAGATGGCCAGCTGCAGCTTGAGCTTCAGGGTCAAGAGTGCTCCGGGACCGGCGGTGGCGGGATTCTGGCCGACCCGCGAAGGCGGATCAACGAGGGGTTGTGGAGGCGCGTCGTGGGCTGGGATAATCGCGGGCGCTCGACAGATCGTCGCAGGCCACGCACGCCACGAAGGACGGGGGCAGGCAGAGCTCGAAGGAATCGGGGAGCCGATTCGTTCACGGGCGCCGGGGACCGCCGATGCTCGATCGCCTCCTCCACTTCGTGACGGGAAGCCCGGCGTTCCAGTTCTTGCGCTCGGTCACGCCGTTCGACTTCCTCCCGGACGCCGACCTCGAGCGCATCAGCGACGCGCTCTCCATCGAGTACCACCCGAGGGGGAGCACGCTGTTCGCCCAGGGGCAGTCGGCGGTGACCGACGTCTACGTCGTCATGAAGGGCTCGCTCGAGCTCCTCGACGACGCGGCCGCGCCCGGCTCCCAGGGGCGCGCCGCCGGCCTCGGCCAGACCTACGGCGGCGCGTGCGTCCTGACGAACGGCGGGATCGCCCTGTTCACGGTGCGTGCGGTGGAGGACACGTTCCTCTACGCGGTGCCGGGGGCGCTGTTCCTCGAGGCGTGCGCGAGGCACCGCGAGTTCCACGACTTCTTCGCCGAGAGCCTCGGGCCCCGCATGCTCGAGCGCGTGGGGGCGCGGCTGCGCCAGAAGTGGCTCCTCACCTCGCCCGATCCGGACTCCGTCGGCTTCAGCCGCACGGTCGGGGAGATCTGCGATCGGGAGGTGGCCTGGTGCTCGCGAGAGGAGTCGGTGCGGGAGGTCGCGCAGCGGATGGCCGTGCGGCGCTGCCACACGCTGCTCGTGCGCGACGCGGGCGGCGCGCTCGTGGGGCTCGTGAGCGAGCGGGACCTCGTCACGCGGGCGCTGGCGAGCGGCCTCGACGCGGCGCGGCCCGTCTCGGAGGTCATGACCCCCGCCGGCGAGGCGATGGCGGCCGGGTTGCCGCTCGCCGCGGCGATGGAGGTGATGGTGCGCTCCGGCGTTCGCTCGCTGCCGGTCGCCGGAGAGGGTGGGGAGATCGTCGGGCTGCTCGCGGACGACGATCTGCTCGTCGCGCACGGGAGCTCTCCGCTCGAGTACCTGCGGGACATCGCGCAGACCCGGCTCCGCAAGGACCTCGCCGAGAAGCGGGCGCGCCTGCCCCGGCTGGTCCGCGCGCTCATGCTCGAGGGGGCGCGGGTGGACAGCCTCACCTGGCTCATCAGCGCCGTGT
Source organism: Anaeromyxobacter sp. SG17 (assembly GCF_022690695.1). Taxonomy (NCBI): domain Bacteria; kingdom Pseudomonadati; phylum Myxococcota; class Myxococcia; order Myxococcales; family Anaeromyxobacteraceae; genus Anaeromyxobacter; species Anaeromyxobacter sp. SG17. The sequence goes on along the minus strand of NZ_JALCYX010000002.1, from coordinate 119,354 downwards.
CCGACGCCACGGTGAGGCGCGTGCTCGACCTGGCGCTCGCCGAGATGGGCCCGCCCCCCGCGCCGTTCGTGTTCCTCGCCCTCGGCAGCGAGGGGCGGCGAGAGCAGACCCTCGTGACCGACCAGGACAACGCCCTGGTGTTCGCCGACGTCCCCGGGCGCGAGGCGGAGGCGGCGGAGTACTTCCCGCGGCTCGGCGAGCGCGTCTGCACCTGGCTGAAGGAGGTCGGGGTCGAGTACTGCGACGGGGAGGTGATGGCGAGCAACCGGGAGTGGTGCCAGCCGCTGTCCGTCTGGAAGGAGTACTTCCGCAAGTGGGTGAGGGTCCCGGAGCCGGAGGCGGTGCTCAACTCCAGCATCTTCTTCGACTTCCGGGAGGTGCACGGAGACCTCGCGCTCGCCGAGGAGCTCCGCGGCCACGTGACCCAGCTGCTCGCGCCAAGGCCCGGGATGTTCTTCAACCTCCTCGCGCAGGCGGTGGTGGACAAGGAGCTGCCCGTCGGCCTCTTCGGGCGGATCTCGGTGGAGACGCGCGGGAGCCGGGAGGACGTGTTCGACATCAAGCAGCCCATCGCGCGCATCTGCGAGCTGACGCGGCTGCAGGGCCTCTGGAACGGCATCGGCGCGACGAGCACGCTCGAGCGGCTGCGGAAGCTCTCGCAGCAGGGCGAGGTGGACGCGCGGGTCTGCCTCGACATGAAGCACGCGTACTCCTTCCTCATGCAGCTGCGGCTCGCCCGGCAGGTGGCGGCGCTCGGGAGCGGGGGCGTGCCGGCCGACAACCTCATCAGCACGCACGAGATCTCCACCCTCGAGCAGCGGTTCCTCGAGGAGACCTTCGGGCTCATCGGACGTGCCCAGGCGAGCGCGCGCAGGAAGTTCCTGCGCCAGGCGTGAAAGGGAGCGCAATGAGCCGAACCACCGGGATCGCGGCGCTCCTCCGGCTCGTCCGGCGCAAGGCCACCGGCGCGGCCGCGGAGGTCCGCTACGCGCGGCGCAAGACGCTCGGCGCGGAGGAGTGGACGCAGCCGATCCGGACGATGACGTTCACGGTGCTCGACTGCGAGATGACCGGGCTCGACCCCGCCAAGGACGAGATCCTCTCCATCGGCGCGGTGCGGATCCGCAACGGCCGGATCGTGATGAGCGAGCGCTTCTACCAGGTGTTCAAGCCGACCGAGGCGGTCTCGCCGAAGGAGGTCATCCTCATCCACGGCCTCGGCCCCGACGAGGTCAGCCGCGGCATGCCGCTCCTCGACGCGCTCGACCGCCTGCTCGCCTTCATCGGCGACAGCGTCGTGATCGGCCACTTCACGGCGGTCGATCTCGGCTTCCTGAACGCGGCGCTCGCGTCGCGGAAGGAGCGATCGATCAAGAACCCCGCGCTCGACACGCGCCTCCTGTACGGCTGGTGGCGCCGGCGGACGTCGCCTGCGAGCCAGGCCTCGACCGACGCCGCCCTCGAGGACATCGTCATCGAGATGGGGCTGCCGCGCTACCCGGCGCACCACGCCTTCTACGACGCGCTCACCACCGGCATGGTGTTCCTGAAGCTGCTGGGCGACTTCGAGGCCTCGGGCGCCGTTCAGTTCCGGACGCTGTACCGGGAGGCGGGGGTGTACTGACGCGCGAGCGGGGAACGATCACGTGCTGGCGAGCAGGGGCGGGGCGCAGCCAGCGCGGTCCCCGGCGAGATCATCCGCCGATCGCGTGCCGGTATGCGTGGAGGACGTGCTCGGCGATCTCCGCGACGCCCACGCCCCGGGTGACCTGCGCGAAGACCACCGGGCCGTCGCCGCGCATCCGCGCGGCGTCGCGGGCCATGAGGCCGAGGTCGGCGCCGACCGCCTCGGCGAGATCCGTCTTGTTCACCACGAGGAGATCGGCCTGCGTGATGCCGGGGCCGCCCTTGCGCGGCACCTTGTCCCCGCCCGCGACGTCGATGACGTAGATGGTGTAGTCGGCGAGCTCGCGGCTGAAGTGCGCGGCGAGGTTGTCGCCCCCCGACTCGCAGAACAGGATCTCGGGGTCGTGCGCCAGGGTGAGCTCCTCGAGCGCGAGCAGGTTCGCGGTCACGTCCTCGCGGATGGCCGCGTGCGGGCACCCTCCGGTCTCGACGGCGCGGATGCGCTCGGCGGGCAGCGCCTGGTTCCGGACCAGGAACTCGGCGTCCTCGCGGGTGAAGATGTCGTTCGTCACGACCGCGAGGGAGCGTGAGTGGCGCAGCGCGCGGCAGAGCGCGAGGACGAGCGCGGTCTTCCCGCTCCCGACCGGACCTCCCACTCCGACCGTGAAGGCGCGCCGCCGGAGGTCGCCGCGCGCGTGAGGGGCGCCGCGGTCCCGGAACGAGCCGGGCCCGGGGGCGTGATCGTGACCGGAGTGGAGCGAGAGCGCGTTCATGGTCAGCTCTGGAAGAGCCTCGAGTAGAGGCGGTCCTGGTGGGACTGCAGGAGCTCGAGGAGCGGCGAGGCCGCCGCGGCCTCCTCGGGTGGCCGACCGGCCGTCGCGGCGAGGACCGCGTCCGCGACCGCGCCGGCGCGGACGAGGGCGGCCTGGGCCTCGAGCGGACCGCAGAGGCCGAGCCGCACGCCGGCGGAGACGATCCCCCGCGCCGCGAGGAACAGGTGCAGCCGCGCGGCCTCCTCCTCGGACGCGCCGAGGCGGCCGAGGACCACCCCCGACACCGGGGCGAGGTGCCCCGCGAGGCCGGCGTGCCGCACCTCCTCCTCGAGCTCCCGCGCGGCGGGCCCGAGGGAGACCGCGGCCCGGAGCAGCGCACGCCCCTGCGCGCGGCTCGCGCGGTTGGCGACGTGCCCGGGAATGGCGGCGTCGCAGCGGGCGTCGAGCTCGGCGAGCCGCTCCGGCGCGCGCAGCGCCGCGACGACGAAGGGGACCGCGAGCGAGCCCGCCTGCCAGAGCGACTCGACCACGAAGGCGTCGAGCCCCGCGACGCCGGCGCAGCGCCCGAGCTGCACGGCCGCCTCGAGCCCGCCGGAGTGGGCGAAGCCGCCGGTGGGGAACGCCGAGTCGGCGAGCTGCCAGGAGAGCCAGGGGGTCATCAGAAGAGGAAGTAGCGCTGGGCGAGCGGGAGGCGGGCGGCAGGCTCGCAGCGGAGGAGCACGCCGTCCGCGCGCACCTCGTACGTCTCCGGATCTACCTCCATCCGCGGCAGCGCGTCGTTGAGCTTCATGTCCTTCTTGCCGAGGGCGCGGCAGCCGTGCACGGCGACGAGCCGCTTCGCGAGCCCGAGGCCTTGCACCTCGCCCGCCTGAAGCGCCGCCCGCGACACGAACGCCACGCTCGTCGCCCCGAGCGCGCGCCCCAGCGCGCCGAACATCGGGCGCGCGAGGACCGGCTGCGGAGTCGGGATCGAGGCGTTCGGGTCGCCCATCTGGGCCCAGGCGATGAGCCCTCCCTTGAGCACCAGCTCGGGCTTCGCGCCGAAGAACGCGGGCCGCCACAGGACCAGGTCCGCGAGCTTCCCGGGCTCGACCGAGCCGACCTCTTCCGCGAGGCCGTGCGCGATGGCGGGGTTGATGGTGTACTTCGCGACGTAGCGGCGGATGCGGAGGTTGTCGTTGTCGCCGCGCTCCTCCGCCAGCCGGCCGCGCTGCCGGCGCAGCTTGTCGGCGGTCTGCCAGGTGCGGGTGACGACCTCGCCCACCCGGCCCATCGCCTGCGAGTCCGAGCTCATCATCGAGATCGCCCCGAGGTCGTGCAGGACGTCCTCGGCCGCGATCGTCTCGCCCCGGATCCGGCTCTCCGCGAAGGCGAGATCCTCGGGGAGCGTGGGGTCGAGGTGGTGGCAGACCATGAGCATGTCGAGGTGCTCGTCGACGGTGTTCACCGTGTACGGCCGGGTCGGGTTCGTGGAGGAGGGGAGGACGTTCGGCTCGCCGCAGACGCGGATGATGTCCGGCGCGTGGCCGCCGCCCGCGCCCTCGGTGTGGAAGGTGTGGATCGTGCGGCCCGCGAACGCCGCGATCGAGTGCTCGGCGCAGCCGGACTCGTTGAGGGTGTCGGTGTGGATGGCGACCTGCACGTCGAGCGCGTCGGCGACGCGCAGACAGGTGTCGATGGCGGCCGGGGTGGTCCCCCAGTCCTCGTGCAGCTTCAGGCCCACGGCCCCGGCGCGGATCTGCTCCGCGAGCCCCTCGGGCGACGCGGCGTTGCCCTTGCCGAGGAGCCCGATGTTGACGGGGAGCGCGTCCGTGGCCTGGAGCATGAGGCCGACGTGGCGGGCGCCCGGCGTGCACGTCGTGGCGTTCGTTCCCGTCGCCGGACCGGTGCCGCCGCCGAGCAGGGTCGTGACGCCGCTCGCGATCGCCTCGTACGCCTGCTGCGGCGAGACGAAGTGGATGTGCGTGTCGATGCCGCCGGCGGTGAGGATGAGCCCCTCGCCGGCGATGCACTCGGTGCCCGGGCCGATGGTCATCCCCGGCGTCACCCCCGCCATCGCGTCGGGGTTGCCCGCCTTGCCGATGGCCCAGATCCGGCCGCCCCGGACGCCCACGTCGGCCTTGAAGACGCCGCCGTGGTCGAGCACGAGCGCGTTCGTCACCACGAGGTCGAGCACCTCGTCCGGCGGCGCGCCGGCCGCCTGGCCCATGCCGTCGCGCAGGACCTTGCCGCCGCCGAAGACGCACTCGTCGCCGTACACCGTGAGGTCCCGCTCGACCTCCAGCACGAGCGTCGTGTCGCCCAGGCGGACGCGATCGCCGGTCGTCGGGCCGTACACCTGGGCGTACTGTCGCCGATCCATTCGCCGCGTCATCTCAGCGCTCCTCCGCGTGGGCGAAGCCGCGCCGGCGGGCCTCCGCCACGACGCGCTCCCGGCCCTCCTCCGTGACCGGCCCCGGCGCGAGGGCGTTGCCGCCGCGGACCACGCGGCGCCCGCCGATCTCCACGAGCGCGACCGTGCGCGTCTCGCCGGGCTCGAAGCGGACCGCCATCCCGGCGGGCACGTCGAGCCGGCGGCCGTACGCGCGCGCCCGGTCGAAGCGCAGGAGCGGGTTCACCTCGGCGAAGTGGTAGTGGCTCCCCACCTGCACCGGGCGGTCGGCGAGGTTCGTCACGGCGAGCTGGATCGCCTCGCGTCCCTCGTTCAGCACCACCTCGCCGGGCGCCGGCAGCACCTCGCCCGGGCTCGCCTCCTCCGGTCCGCCGGGAGCTTCCTCCGCGAAGGCCGACAGGGGCGGGACCGGGAGGAAGGATCCGTAGAGCGCCAGCGCGAGGTCGCCGTCCTCCGCCGCGATGGGGTGGTGGACCGTGACGAGCTTCGTGCCGTCGGGGAACGTCCCCTCCACCTGCACCTCCGCGACGAGCTCGGGCACGCCCGGCAGCACCTGCCGCCGCCCGAGCATCCGCCGGCCGAGCGCCATCAGCTCGGCGACGCGCCGCCCGTCGCGCGCGAGCTCGAGGAGCTGGGTGGCGACGAGCGCGACCGCCTCGGGGTGGTTGAGGCGCAGGCCTCGCGCGAGCCGTTTCTGCGCGAGGACGCCGGCCTGGTGGAGCGTGAGCTTGTCGATCTCTCGTGGGGTCAGGTGCATCGTGCCTCCGGGTTCACGGAATGTGCGTAAACGGATCCACGCCGGTGACGGCCGCGACGAAGGCGAGGCGCTCGCGCACGAACGCGAGCCCGTCCTCGATGCTCCGGCTCGCGATGCGCACGAGGACGCCGTCGCCGAGCGGGCTCGCCGCCGCGAAAACGGGCGAGTCCGGGGTGGCCGGCGACGCCGCGAGCCGCTCCTGGAGCGCGCGGGCGTGGCGCGCGCTCGCCGGTCCGAGCGCGACCACGGTCGCGAGGAAGTCGATGCCGGAGAGCCGCTCGCCGAGGGGAGGACCTTCGCCGGGCACGAGGCGGAGCCCATCCGCCAGGATCGTCCGGCCGCCCATCACGACCTCGACGCGCGAGCGGTACTCGTCGAAGGCCCAGCGCTCGCCGCGAGCGACGCGGCCCGCGACCAGGGCGTCGAGCCAGAGAAGGCTCGCGCCGGGCGCGAGCTCGAGCCGTTGCTCCTGGCGGTACCGCGCGCTCGCGAAGCAGCTCACCGGCTGCGGCAGGACCGCGAGGACGGCGCCCGGGCCGACGCGCGCCCCGAGCCGCTGCGTCGCGATCGCCCCGCGCGAGCGGTAGATCTTGGTCCCCGCCTGCGTGGAGAGGAGCGCGGTAGAGTCCCCTCCGACCTCGACCTCGAGCGACACCTCGTCTCCCGCGAGGAGCCCGCCGCCATGGCTCGCGGAGATGATCCAGGCGCAGCGCCCCCGCGGAGAGGGCGAGAGGAGCTGGAGAGGGCTCGACGCCATGCACGCGACGATGGCGCTCGCGCCGCCCACGCGCGCCGTCGCGACCCGTCCCGCGCCGGCGCGGAGCCCGTGTTCCGGGCGCGGCTGCCCGATGGACGTGCAGCGTGCCTCGGGGAGATCGAGGATCGGCTCGGAATCCAGGCAACGCATCGGACACGGGCGGCATCGTGCAGGGCGCGCGCCAGTCCCCGGCCTCGCCAGGCGGGCTCACGCCAGGAGCCGCTCGATCACCGCCGGGTCGGGCGGCTTCGCCACGTGCCCGTCGAAGCCGGCGTCCGCGGCGCGCCGCAGGTCGTCCGGCTGCGCGTAGCCGCTGACGGCGATGAGCCGCACGCCGTCCGGGCCGGCGGCGCGGAGCGCGCGCGCGACGTCGTAGCCGCTCATCCCGGGGAGCCCGAGGTCGCACAGCACGACGTCCGGGGGGCTCGCCAGCGCCCTCGCGAGGGCGGTCGGGCCGTCGTAGGCCACCTCGGTGGTGTGGCCGAACAGCTGCACGATCTCCGCGAGCGAGTCCGCGGCGTCCGGGTTGTCGTCCACCACGAGGACGCGGAGGCCGTGGGGCACCGGAGTGATCCCGGCGGCCACCGCGACGGGCACGCTGGCCTCCGCGGCGAGCGGGAGGCGGACGACGAGCTCGGCGCCTCGTCCCGGCCCGGCGCTCTCGGCGCGGACCGTCCCACCGTGCAGCTCGGTGATGCCCTTGACGAGCGCGAGGCCGAGCCCGAGCCCGCCGTCGGTCCGCGCGAGCGAGCGCTCCGCCTGCACGAACGGCTCGAAGATCCGCTCGAGCTGGTCCGGCGCGATGCCGACGCCGGTGTCGCGGACGCGGAGCTCCGTCGCGTCCGCGCTCGCGCGAACCGAGACGGTGACGGCGCCGCCGCGGGGCGTGAACTTGGCCGCGTTCTGGAGGAGGTTCCCGAGCACCTGCCCGAGCCGCGTCGCGTCGCCGCTCACGAGGACCGGTCCGGCGGGGAGCTCCAGCGCGAGCTCGAGGCCTCGGCCCGCGAGGACGGAGCGAAGATCCTCGGCCGTCCGGCGCGCGATCCCGACGACGTCCACCCGAGCGCAGCGCAGCTCGATCTTGCCCTTCGCGATGCGGGTCACGTCGAGCAGGTCGTCCACGAGCCTCGTGAGGTGCTCGGTCTGCCGCTCGATGACCGCCCGCGCCCGGCGCGCCTGCTCTCCGGCGGGGTCGGCGTGCTCGAGGATGTAGATCGAGTTGCGGATGGGGGCGAGGGGGTTCCGCAGCTCGTGCGACAGCACGCTCAGGAAGGCGTCCTTGCGCCGGTCCACGTCGCGCAGCGCCTCCTCCGCCTTCCGCTGGCGGAGCGCTCCCTCGGCGAGCTCGCCGATGAATCGCACGAGCGCCCGGTCATAGGCGACGATGTTCTCGACGGCGGCGTGGTCGAAGACCGGCACGCGATCGAGCGCGGCGAGGTACGCCGCCTCGTCGTACCCGAACTGCTTCGCCTGCTGGACGAAGAAGCCGCGGTCCGCCGACTCCTCCACGTAGAAGAACTGGCCCAGGAAGAGCGTCGCGAGGTGCTCGCCCGCGACGACGATGGGGACGCCGATGTCCCGCAGCCCGTTCTTGCACAGGTACTCGCAGGAGGAGCCCTCCGCGAGGTGGCCCTTGATGTAGTCGTCGCTCTCCCGGCAGCGCTCGAGCGAGCGGGGATCCGCCCGGTGGAAGTGGACGCAGATGTCCTGCCAGCCGCAGCCGACGAGGACGGAGCCGTCGAAGGCGTCGATGATGCCGATGGGCATCCCCGTGGCGTTGTAGTTCGCCTCCGCGAGTCGCTGGACGACGGACATGTCCAGGAGCTCGGCCAGCCGGACGGAGGGTATTGAGGTTGGCGCCATCGGAGCATCAATCAAAAAAGGTGCGGTGATATTCCTACATTGCGACATGTAATCTCCGTCCGTGCAAGCAGGCGGGTCACGGGCAAGCGGGGAAGGTCCTGCGGACGCGGGTCACGACGCGCAGCGTCATGGGGGTTGCCGCGCACGTCCGGGGGTAGAAGCGCGCGCTCGGAGTGAAGCCCCTTGTAGGCTGGGGCGGAGCCTCGACCCGGGCGCATCGGGAGCTGCGGGCGCGGCCTAGCTTGCAGACATGAAGCGCGCGCTCGCGGCGGGGCTCGTGGTCGGGACGGGGTTGGGCGTGCTGGCGCGTCGCTTCTGGGACCGCCGGACCCGCTACGGCCCCTGGGGCTCGCTCGGGCTCGGCCTGCCCGGAGGGGTGGACGGGGTCGGCCTCGCCCTGACGCAGACGACCGCGACGTCGCTCGTCGACGGGAACCGCGTCGCGTGGAGGGACGACGCCGAGGTGTTCGACGCGCTGGAGGAGGCGATCGGCGACGCGCGCCGCAGCGTCCACGTGGACGTGTACATCTGGAAGCCGGGGGGCGCGGGAGATCGCCTGGCGGACCTCGCGTGCCGCAAGGCGCGCGAGGGCGTGCGGATGCGGATCCTCGTCGACCCCATGGGGAGCACCGGCTTCGACGAGGAGCTTCGCCCCCGGCTGAGCGAGGCCGGCTGCGAGGTGCGCTACTTCAGGCCGCTCAAGAAGCGGCCCTTCTCCCTGACGGGACGGAACCACCGCAAGCTCGTCGTGGTCGACGGGCGGGTGGGCTTCACCGGGGGTTTCGGCATCGCGCCCGAGTGGAGCAGCGGCGCGCCCGGCTCGCCCGTGTGGCGAGACTCGAACGCGGAGATCGAGGGGCCCGTCGTGCAGCAGATGCAGGTGGCGTTCGCGAACCACTGGATCGAGACGGGGGGCTGGATGCTCCCCGCGGTCGAGCTCGAGCGGCCGAGGCCGGCGGGGGAGGCGCGCGCCGCGTACGTGACGAGCACCGACGTCATCGGCCTCTCCCACGCGCGCTGGGTCACGCACATCGCGCTCGCGGCGGCGGAGCGGCGGGTGTGGATCGCGAACGCCTACTTCGTCCCGCCGCCGGCGGTGCTCGGCACGCTGTGCGCACGGCGCGAGATGGGGATCGACGTGCGGCTGCTCCTGCCCGGGCCGTACCAGGATCATCGCAGCGTGACGTTCATCCAGCGCCGCCATTACCCGCGGCTCGAGGCGAGCGGGGTGACGGTCTACGAGTACCTCCCCGCGATGATGCACGCGAAGACCATGCTCGTCGACGACCGGCTCTCCCTGGTCGGCTCCATGAACCTCGACTTCATGTCGATGGAGTGGCTCGAGGAGGGCGCCCTGGTGGTGGACGACCGCGCGTTCGCGCGCGCGTTCGAGGAGCGGTGGCAGGAGGACATGTCGCGCTCGCGGCAGGTGACCGGGCTGGGCGCGGAGGACGCGAACGGCCGCTTGCGACCCGCCGAGACCTCGACCTCGCCGCGCGCGCTCGTTAGCTCGACCAACTCGAACCAAGGAGGAGCGCCATGGCCACGGTGAGACCCATCCCGGAGGGGATGCACACGCTCACGCCGAACCTCGTCATCCGGGGAGCGGCGCAGGCGATCGAGTTCTACAAGCGCGCGCTCGGGGCGCAGGAGGTGGCGCGGATGCCGGCGCCGGACGGGAAGAGCATCTGGCACGCCGAGCTGCGCATCGGCGACTCGATGTTCTTCCTGAACGACGAGATGCCGGGCATGGGCACCGGGGCGCCGAGCGCCGCCGCGCCGGTGCCGGTGACGATGTGGCTCTACGTGCCCGACACGGACGCGGCGTTCAAGCGCGCCGTCGACGCCGGCGGGAAGCCGACGATGCCGCCCGCCGACATGTTCTGGGGCGACCGCTGCGCGGGCGTCGCCGACCCGTTCGGCTACATGTGGTCGTTCGCGACGCACCAGAAGGACCTCACGCCGGAGGAGATGCGGCGGGCGGGCGAGGAGTTCGCGAGGTCGATGGGCGCGAACCGCTGAGGCTCGGCGCGGCGCGGGCGCCGCCGGGAGGGGCGCTCGCGCCGTGACGGGACGTCAGCGCGGCCGCTCGAAGGCGCGACGCGCCCGCTCCGCCCGCGCGCGGAAGGCGCAGCCGTCGAGGTGATCGTTCACGATCCCGACCGCCTGCATGAAGGCGTAGAGGGTGGTCGGCCCGACGAAGGTCCAGCCCCGCTTCCGGAGGTCCTTCGACATCGCCACGGACTCGGGCGTCGTCGTCATCGCGCGGAGGTCCGCCCAGGCGAGCCGCTTCGGCCGCGAGGCGGGAGCGGGCTCGAAGCGCCAGAAGTAGGCGGCGAGGGAGCCGAGCTCGTCCCGGAGCGCGCAGGCGCGGCGGGCGTTGTTCACGGTGGACTCGATCTTGCCGCGGTGGCGCACGATGCCGGCGTCGGCGAGGAGCCGCGCCACGTCGCGCGCCCCGAAGCGCGCCACCGCCTCGAGGTCGAACCCGGCGAAGCCGCGCCGGAAGGCCTCGCGCTTGCGCAGGATGGTGAGCCAGGAGAGGCCGGCCTGGAAGCCCTCGAGGCAGACCTTCTCGAAGAGGCGCACGTCGTCCGCGGTGGGCTGGCCCCACTCCTCGTCGTGGTAGGCCAGGTACTCCGGAGCGGAGGCGCCCCACACGCAGCGGAGCTTTCGATCGGGGCCGGGGGTCAGGCCTTCGGGAGGGGTGGGCATCGCGGGCATGAGTCCTAGCGCGGAGGGAACGGACGGGCACGGCCCGGCGGCATCATGGGTCGGTTCCCGGCGCCGCTCGTCGAAAGGTGTTACGAAAGGGAGATGACCGCGTTCATCGCAGCCCTGCTGATGAACGCGATCCCCGGCTGGCGCGAGCTGTCGCGCCGTTCCTGGTGCACGAAGCAGCGAAGCCGCCTGCGCTCGCCCGATCGGAAGATCGTGTGGGTGCACGACGGCGAGAAGATGCCGTGGGCGCTCTGGGGCGTGGACCACGGCTTCTTCGAGCTCGAGTGGGCGGGCCGGCTGGCGTACCTGCGAGCGGTGGCGGCGGCGGTCGAAGCGCCGCTCGCGACGAGCTGAAAGCGGTCGCGATCCGCGGCCGTTCCTGGATCACCGCAGCACGCGCGACGAGCGTGGGCGCCTCTGCGCCCGGCCTGGACCCGTCCGCGCCGAGAGGACGTCGAATGGGAAGCCGATTCAGCAGCGGAAAGGGAAATCGCTTCAACGTGAAGCTCCCCGTGACCGAGGACCCGAACGGCAAGGAGACCGAGGCGCTGCACGTGAAGGAGATCGCCGAGAAGGACTACGAAACCGAGGTGGTCGCGACGGCGCTGCCGGTGGTGCTCGACTTCCACGGCGGCAAGGAGTCCAAGGCCTGCGAGACGCTCGCCCCCAGGTTCGCGGCGGTGGCGGAGCGTTACGCCGGCAAGGTCCGCTTCCTGAAGGTCAAGCGGGAGGCGAACCCGCGGCTCGCGGCGACGCTCGGCGTCACCGTCAGCCCGACGCTCGTCTTCCTCCAGGGCGGGAAGGAGAAGGGGGAGCGGTTGAGCGGCGAGGACATCCAGCGGACGGCGCTCAAGGCGCGCGTCGAGGCGATGCTGGGGACCCCGGCGGCGAAGTGACGGACGATCCGTCCGCCGCCTGCTTCGAGTCCCTCTGCAACGAAACCCGCGCACCATCGAGGTGAACCATGAGCTTCAAGGATCTGTCGAACAAGAGCGTCTCGCCGCACGTGGACACGCCGGCCCAGGCCGAGGCGAGGGCCCAGGCCGCCGCCGACCAGAAGACCAGGGCGGATGCCAAGGCCGCGAAGAACGCCACCCAGCGTGAGGCCAGGGCGCAGGAGGCCGCCGCGAAGCCGGCCCCCGCCGCGAACGAGGCGAAGGGCGGGCCGACGCGCACGTAGCGCGGCGAGCGCCTCGCCACCGCGAGGCGCGGGGACTCGGGGCCGGCGGCTCTCGCGCTCGCGAGGGACCGGAGGCCTCGGCGCGCTTCGTCCCGGACGAGCGCGACCGGAGCCCCGGGGCTCGCGTCGCCGCGAGCTACCCCTCCGCGACCCGCAAAGCTCCCGTCCGCTCCGGCGCGAGCGCGAGACCGGGCTGCACCGGCCCGTCGCGGCCGTCGGTGCGGAAGAACCCGACGAGCTCGCGGAGCGCCTCGGCCTGCGCCGCCATCTGCTCGGCGGTCGTGGCGAGCTCCTCTGCCGCGGAGGCGTTGCGCTGCGTCACCTGGTCCACCGAGGCCATCGCGCGGTTGATCTGCCCGACCGCCGAGGTCTGCTGGGTTGAGGCGGCCGCCACGTCCTGCACCAGCGCGGCCGTCCGCTGGATCGCGGGCACGAGGCGCGCGAGCCGCTCGCCCGAGCGCTCCGCCACCTCCAGGCTGGTCGTGGCCACCCCGCCGATCTCCTTCGCGGCCTTCTGGGCGCGCTCCGCGAGCTTGCGCACCTCGCTCGCGACCACGCTGAACCCCCTGCCGTGATCGCCGGCACGGGCGGCCTCGATCGCGGCGTTCAGCGCGAGCAGGTTCGTCTGGTAGGCGATCTCCTCGACGACGCCGATCCGCTCGGCGATGGAGCGCATCGCCGCGACGCTGTCGCGCACCGCGTCGCCGCTCTCGCGGGCGTCGCGCGCGGCGTCGAGCGCCACCCGCTCCGTCTCGCGGCTCCCGTCCGCGTTCTGCGCGATGGAGGCGCTCATCTCCTCGAGGCTCGCGGTCGTCTCCTCGACGGACGCCGCCTGCTCTCCCGTGCCGTGCGAGAGCGCCTGCGACGTCGCGGCGACCTGCCCGGAGGCCGCGAGCAGCCCGTCGGCGCCGGCGCGCAGCTGCCCGAGGACGCGCCCCAGGTTCTCGGTCATCCCCTGCATGGCGCGCTGGAGGTCCGCGATCTCGTCGTCCGACCGCGGCGCGTGGCCCGCGGCGGCGTCGCTCGCGAGGTCGCCGTCCGCGACGCGCCGGGCGAGCCTCGAGAGCTCGACCACCGGCGTCGCGACGCGGCGGTGCAGCAGGAACGCGAGCGCCGCCCCGACGGCGAGCGCCGCCGCGAGCGCGGCGGTGAACAGCGCGCCGCGCCGGTGCGCCGTGTCTCGCGTCGCCGCGAGCGTCTCCTGGACCGCCGCCGCCTCGTCCGTGCGGAGCCGCTCCAGGCCCGCGACGGCCGCGGCGGACGCCGCCTTGAACGCCTTCGTCCGCTGCCCCGCCTCGAGCCACTCCTGGTCGGCGGTGGCGCGCACCATGCGCTCGCCGTCCTCGACGACGGCGCCGAACAGCCGCTTCGCCTCGGCGGAGGCGGCCGTCGCGCCGCCCGCCGCCTCGAACCGGGAGAGCGCCTTCCCGAAGCCGTCGCGCGCGGGGCCGAGGTCCGCGAGGTCCGAGGTGCCGGCCGCGGCCTGGCCGGCGAGGAGCTGGAGCGCGGTCCGCGCGAACAGCTCCAGCTCGCTCGCCGCGACGGCGCGCTCCACGGCGGCGGGGACGGCCGCGCCGAGCTGCGTGGCGGTGGCCTGGTTCGAGGCGAGCCCGAACGTGCCGAGCCCCGCGACGACGAGCAGGAGCCCGGCGAAGGTGGCGGCGACGCGTCTGCCGAGGGTGAGTCGCAAGGCGTCCTCCCGTTCAGCGCGCGACCGGCAGGCCGTCCGCCTGCCAGCGCAGCATCCCGCCGTCGAGCCGCTTCACCTCGGTGCGCCCGAGCTGCCGGAGCAGGCGGGCGGCGATCGGCGCCTGGTGCCCGGCGTGATCGACGATGACGATGGCGCGGCCTGGCTCGACCTGCTTCAGGCGCGCCTCGATGTCGTCGAGCGGGATGCTCACGGCGCCCTCGAGGTGGAACGCGCCGAACTCCTGCGCGTCGCGGATGTCCATCGCGAACGGCGGGCGGCTCGACGCGAGCGCCGCCTGGAGCGCGGCGGGCGCGATCGCGGGGGCGTCGAACGCCCGCATGCGCTTCCCCGCCGTCGGTCGGCCGGACTTCCCCCAGCCCGGCAACCCATCCCTGTACTCGGCGACGTTGGTGTACCCCGCGGCGGCCGCGGCCTTCGCCGCCACCACGGTCTTCGTGCAGTTCGGGCCGTTGCAGTAGAAGACCACGAGCCGCGCGCGGTCCTTCACGAGGCGCGGTAGCTCGGCCTCCACCGCGCGCGCGGGCACGAGCACCGCGCCCGGGATGCGCGACTCCGAGAACTCGACGCGGGTCCGCGCGTCGACGAGCGTGAAGTCCCAGCTCGCGGGGGCGCCCTTCATCCGGGCGGCGAGCGCCTCGGTGGAGATCACGCGGTGCTCCTCCGCGCGCGCACCGGAGGCGAGCGCGGCGAGGACGGCGGCGAGGATTGCGATGCGCATGGTGCGGCTCCGTGGGGAGGGGAGGCGGAACGAGGCGCCGCGGCCGTCCCACGGGGCGGCCGCGGCGCGGGTGCGGCGAGGACGGCGAGGGCTACCGGACGAGCGGACCGGCGAGCCCGAAGATCGTCTGGACCTGCGACGGCGAGTAGATCTTCTGGTTGGAGCTCGCGTTCCAGCCCATCATCGAGAAGCGCAGCACGTAGGCGTTGTAGCCGAGCGACACGAGGCCGCCGAGCGCCATGGAGGCGGTGTGGCCGGTGTGGCAGACGAGGATGAGCGGCGTGCCGTCGGTGGGAAGCTGCGCCAGGTTCTCCGACCGGAAGAGCGCCGCGAGCGGCATGCTGATCGCGCCTGGGATGTGGCCGGCCGCGTAGTCGGTGGCCGGCCGGACGTCGATGACGAGCTGGTTCGCGCCGGCGTCGATCCGCGCCTTGAGGTCGGTGGCGAAGACGGTGCGGGCGCCGCCCGTGGCCGCGAAGAACTCGGCCAGGCGCGCGGCGGTGTTCGCGTAGATGCCGGGCGGGACGTCGAGCGGGCGGCCCGCGGACACGGAGGACGCGTACTCGCCCGCCCCCACCTCCTGGGCGAGCACGGGAGCGGCGAACGCGAGGGCGGCGAGGACGGCGACGAGCTTTCTCATGGGGTCGATCTCCTGGGCGCGGCTCGCCGCGACGGCGGGGATGAGCCGCGGTTCGCGCGGGAGTAGTGCACACGTCGCGTGTGGGTTGGAATGCGCGCCGGAGTGTTCATTTTCGGACGGTGAAAGACCCCGAAATCTGCGCAGCGTTAACGGGTTAACGGTTCGTTAACGTTAACGCGCGCAGCAGGAGCGGCGCCCGCGCGGGCTCGGGCGCCTCACTCAGCGTGCAATCGGCGTAGAGGGCGCGGGGACGCGCCGGCCGCGCCTCAGCCCTCGTCGGGGAGGGCTCCCTTCTGCGCGGAGGACTCGGGCTGGCTCCAGCCCTCTTCCTCGCGGGGATCGATGTCCTCCCACCCCTCCGCGCGCTCGCTCGCGGGGCGGTCGCTCGCTCCGCGGCGCTGCTCCCGCTCGCGCTCCGGCTCCGGCTCCTGCCGGCTCGGAGTGGCCCTGTCGTTCTCCGGCGCCCCAGCCATCGCTCACCTCCGCGAGCCGGCGCTCCGACCGCCGCCGGCTCCTGCCTCGTCTCGGCGCGCCGCGAGGTTCGCGGGCGCGAGACCCGTCCGCCTCGGGATCTATCGCGGCGCCTGCGGCCGCACCCCGAAGATGCGGGAGAGCTCGAACGCCGGGGTCTCCTCGAGCTGGTCGTAGCGGCACTCGCGCGGCGAGCGGTCCGGACGCCAGCGCAGGAAGTGGGTCGCGTGCCGGAAGCGATCGCCCTGCAGGTGGTCGTAGGCGACCTCGCAGACGCGCTCCACCCGCAGCGGCTCCCAGGAGAGGTCCTTGCCGCGGTTCCAGCGGCTGCTCGCGCCAGGCATGCGCTGCGCGGGCTCGGCGTCCGCGTCGGACCACTCCGCCCAGTCGCGCCAGGGGTGGCCCTCCATCGCGTTCTCGCGCAGGGGCGAGAGCTCCTCCACGAGCTCCTTGCGGCGCGCGGTGGTGAAGCTGCTGCAGATGCCGACGTGGTGCAGCTTGCCGGCCTCGTCGTAGAGCCCGAGCAGGAGCGAGCCCACCATCGTGCCGGGCCCGTTCTTGTGCCAGCGGAAGCCGGCCACCGCGCAGTCGGCGGTGCGCGCGTGCTTCACCTTCACCATCGCGCGGACGCCGGGCTGGTACGTCGAGTCGAGCCGCTTCGCGACGACGCCGTCGAGCCCGGCCCCCTCGAAGCGCGCGAACCAGTCCTGCGCCACGGCGCGATCCCGCGTGGCGGGCGTCAGGTGCACCTGGGGCGCCGCGCCGGCGAGGCGCTGCTCGAGCAGCGCGCGCCGCTCGGAGAGCGGGGACGCGCGCAGGTCGCGGTCGCCCAGGGCGAGCAGGTCGAACAGCACGATGCCCGCGGGGCTCTCCTGCGAGAGGAGCTTCACCCGGGACGCCGCGGGGTGGATGCGGAGGAGGAGCGCCTCGAAGTCGAGGCCCGCCGGGCCGGCGATGACGATCTCGCCGTCCACCACGCACCGCTCGGGGAGGCTCGCGAGGAGCGGCTCGGCGAGCTCGGGGAAGTACCGGTTCAGCGGCTTCAGCTCGCGGGACTGGAGGTACACCTCGGGACCGTCGCGAAAGACCAGCGCGCGGAAGCCGTCCCACTTCGGCTCGAAGAGCCAGCGGTCCCCCTCGGGCAGGCTCTCCGCGGCCTTCGCCAGCATCGGCTCGACGGGGGGCGCGATCGGATAGGCCATCGCGGGGAGATAACGCCATGGGCGTGGCGAAGCGCGAGCCGCTCGAGCAAGAACACCCGCCAGAGCCATGTCACCGCGCAAGAAAGAACACTTGCAGATCGCCGGACGGGAGGTCGCCATCTCCAATCCGGACAAGCTCTACTTCCGCGAGGCGGGCGTCACCAAGCTCGAGCTCGTGCAGTACTACCTGAGCGTGGCCGAGGGCGCGCTGCGCGGCGTGCGGGGCCGGCCGATGGCGCTGAAGCGCTACGTCGACGGGGCCGAGGGCGAGTTCTTCTTCCAGAAGCGCGCGCCGGAGTCGCGGCCGCCCTGGGTCGAGGTCGTCGAGCTCAGGTTCCCCTCGGGTCGCAGCGCCGAGGAGATCGTGGTCCGGGACGCGGCGCAGCTCGCCTGGGTGGTGAACCTGGGCTGCATCGACCTCAACCCGCATCCGGTGCGCGCCGCCGATCTCGAGCACCCCGACGAGCTGCGCGTGGACCTCGACCCGATGCCGGGCGTGGAGTGGGACCAGCTCCGGCGCGTCGCGCTGCTCGTGGACGAGGTGCTGCGCGAGCACGGCCTCGTGGGCTGGCCGAAGACGAGCGGCTCGCGCGGCATCCACGTGAACGCGCGCCTCGAGCCGCGCTGGACCTTCACCGACGTTCGCCAGGCGGCGCTGGCGCTCGCCCGCGAGGTGGAGCGGCGCGCGCCGGAGCTCGCGACGAGCAAGTGGTGGAAGGAGGAACGGCACGGCGTCTTCATCGACTACAACCAGAACGCGAAGGACCGCACCGTCGCCTCCGCGTACTCGGTGCGGCCCACGGCCGACGCGCGGGTGTCCGCGCCCATCACCTGGGCCGAGCTGCCCGCCTGCGACCCGGCCGACTTCACGCTGCGCACGGTCCCGGCGCGCTTCGCGCGGCTCGGGGACGTGGGGGCCGGCATCGACGACGCGGCAGGCTCGCTCGAGCCGCTGCTCGAGCTCGCGGCGCGCCAGCGTGCGGACGGCCTCGGCGACGCGCCGTGGCCGCCGCACTACGCGAAGGGAGCCGAGGAGCCCGCGCGCGTCGCGCCGTCCCGGCGCAAGGGGGCGCCGCGCCGCCCGAGCCATCCGCTCGCCGTCGTCGCGCGCGCGGCGAGGAAGGAGGACGCGCTCGAAGGTCTCGAGCGCTGGAAGGCGCGCCACCCCGAGGCCGCCGCGCGCCTCGCGCCCGAGGACGTGCTCGTGGACGCGATGCGCGGCCGGTACACGACCTGGACCCGCGTGCGCGTGAATCTGAGGAACGTGCCGGAGGGCGAGCGGCCTCGCGACGAGCCGCCCGACCCGGACTTCGACCAGGCGATGTGGGATCCGCGCCAGTGAGGCCCGGGCGATCCTCGCGAGCCGTGCCTCAAGACGCGTCCTCGAGATCGCCCGCGCCCTGAGGCCGCGGTCGTCTCACCTGCCCGGGGCGAGCTCCCCCTTGCGGAGCGCGCCGGCCTGCGCCGAACCCCCCGCGCGGCGTCCGAGGCGCCGAGCGCACGGGCTCGCCGGGAGGTCCCCGTGCGCTCGCGCACGCCTTCACGCGTTCGTCACCTGCGGTCGCGTGCACTCCCGCCGGCGCGGCGCTACGCTCGCCCGTCGAGGCGCGAGGTCATCGCGGAGGACGGATGGAGAGCCCGGCGCACGCCGTGCCCAAGGAGGTGCTCACCCCGCGCACCGGCGCCGACGTGGCGCCGGCCGGCGGAGCCGCGGGTGTGGCCGCCGACGCCGCCGCGGCGGTCGCGCGCGAGCTCGCGGCCCCCACCGCGAAGCTCGACCCTGCGCTGCTCGTCAACCGCGAGCTCTCGCTCGTCGCGTTCCAGTGGCGCGTCTTCGACGAGATCCGCGACCCCGCGAACCCGCTGCTCGAGCGGGTGCGCTTCCTCTCCATCGTGTCGTCGAACCTCGACGAGCTCTTCATGATCCGCGTCGCCGGCCTCGAGCAGCAGGTGGCCTCCGGGGTGACGGAGCCTTCGTCCGACGGGCTGACGCCGTTGCAGCAGCTCGCCGAGCTGCGCCGCGAGACCTTGCGGCTCAACCGCGAGCTCGGCGTGGCGTGGCAGGACGAGCTCCTGCCCGCCCTCGACGCGGCCGGCCTCCACGTCCTCGATCATTCCCAGCTCGACCCGAAGCAGGCCGCGTGGGCGCGCGCCTACTTCGACGAGATGGTGATGCCGGTCCTGACGCCGCTCGCCTTCGACCCTGGCCGTCCGTTCCCCCACATCTCGAACCTGAGCCTCAACCTCGCCGTGGTCGTGGAGGACGAGGGCGTCGCCCGGTTCGCGCGCATCAAGGTTCCGGACACGCTCCCGCGGCTCGTGCCGATCGGCCGCTCCAGCGCGGGCTTCGACGCGTCGGGGACGGCCCGCCGGCACCACGCGTTCGTCTGGCTCGAGCAGCTCGTCGCCGCGCACGTGGACCGGCTGTTCCCCGGGGTGCGCGTCAAGAGCGTGCACCCGTTCCGCGTCACCCGCGACGCGGAGATGGAGCTGCAGGAGCTGGAGGCAGCGGACCTGCTCGCCTCGGTCGAGCACGGGGTGCGCGAGCGCCGCTTCGGCTCGGTGGTGCGGCTCGTCGTGACGCCCGGCATGCCCGAGCCCGTCCGCGACCTCCTCGTCCAGAACCTCGAGATCCAGCCGCGGAACGTGCACGTCCTCGAGGGGCCACTGGGGCTGTCCGGGGTGGGCGCGCTCGCCGCCGTGGAGCGCAGCGATCTCAAGTTCCCGCCGCTGTCCCCCGCCGTCCCGCCCGCCTTCGCGCGAGGCGACGAGGACGTGTTCGCCGCGATCCGGCGCCGGGACGTGCTCATCCACCATCCGTTCGAGTCGTTCGGGCCCGTCGTCGAGTTCCTGAGGGCCGCCGCGCGGGATCCCGACGTGCTCGCCATCAAGATGACGCTGTACCGCGTCGGGCGGAACTCGCCGGTCGTGGAGGCGCTCCTCGAGGCGAACCAGAACCGCAAGCAGGTGGCGGTGCTCGTGGAGCTGAAGGCGCGCTTCGACGAGGAGAGCAACATCGGGTGGGCGCGGGCGCTCGAGGCCGACGGCGTCCACGTCATCTACGGGCTCCTCGGGCTGAAGACGCACTCCAAGATCGCGCTCGTCGTCCGGCGCGAGGGCGACCGGCTCGCGCGCTACGTCCACCTGTCCACCGGGAACTACAACGCGGTCACCGCCACCGCGTACACGGACCTCGGGCTCTTCACGGCGGACCCCGAGATCGGCGAGGACGCGACGCAGCTCTTCAACTACCTCACGGGCTACGCGCACCCGAAGGTGTTCCAGCGCCTGCTCGTCGCGCCGGTGAACCTGCGCGAGCGGCTCGTCGAGCTCATCGACCGCGAGATCGCCCACGCGCGCGCCGGCCGCGGCGGGCACCTCGTGTTCAAGGTGAACGCGCTCGCCGACGAGCAGATGGCGGAGCCGCTCGTCCGCGCGGCCCAGGCGGGCGTCAAGGTGGACCTGCTCGTGCGCGGGATCTGCTGCCTGCGCCCGGAGGTCCCGGGCTACACCGAGAACGTGCGCGTCACGAGCATCGTGGGAAGGTTCCTCGAGCACAGCCGGATCTTCTGGTTCCGCAACGCCGGGGCGGAGGAGGTCTACCTCGGCAGCGCAGATCTCATGCGCCGGAACCTGTCGAGGCGGGTCGAGGTGCTGTTCCCGGTCAGGGATCCCGCGCTCGTGCGCCACCTGCGCGACGGCGTGCTGGCCCTCTACCTCGCCGACAACTGCCGGGCGCGTCGCATGCGGCCGGACGGTGAGTACGAGCGGCTCCGTCCGGCCGAGGGCGAGCCGCAGGTGGACGCGCAGGCGCGGCTGCTCGCCTCCCCGTCGGCCCCGGCCGCGCCGGACGCTCGCGAGGGCTGATGCGTCCCGGCGCTGCGCGGCGCCGGATCACTCACCCAGCGCGGCGCCGTCCACGGACTCCACGCGGATGTCCGCCACGCGCACTTCCCCCACGTCCGGCTCGAGCTCGCGCGCGAAGAGCTCGGCCGCCTCGCGATCATCCCAGGCCAGGACGTGACCGACGTGCTCTGCGCCTTCGGCGCCATACGAGCAGACGAAGACGGATTCGCGCAGCATGCGAGCTCCTCGGGCGAGAACGAGGCCCGGTTCTAATCCGCGTCGCTCCGGGCGCGCCAGCCCTCGAGGTGTCCGCGCCGACCGTCACGAGTTCGTCACGCGTCCGTCGCATCGTTGCCGTGCCAGCGGGCCGTTGGCCACGGGCGAGCGTGGGCTCCCCCGTTCTCGGAGCAACGATTGGGTCATCGCCCGGCCGGGTTCCCGTGCCGACCGCCGGCCGTGCTCCGCGCCGTCCGACCATCGAGCGCCCCGCTCCGCCGATCGCAGCGAAGCGGCGCCGTGCCCGGCGTGAGACCGCCGAGGAGGTCGCGGCGCGCCGCGGACCGCGTCGCGCGTGCGGGCCACCCGCGATGATCCTCTGCGATCGGCCGGCGCGCGTGATGTGTCGGGCTTATTCGCGAGGATCGCGCTACACTTCATAGATGAATCCCCCGCGCGCCAGCTTCGCCGTTCGAGCGCACGTCGTAGGCATCGAGCAGATCGAGAAGAATCGCTACGTCGTCACGGTCGACGGGCAGCGGTTCGCGAGCTTCTGCTCCGAGAGCCGCGCGCGGGCGGCGGGCCGGCTCGAGGCGCGGCGGCTCGACTTCGTCGCCCACGAGGCGTCGGGCTCGCGGCGGTAGCGCAAGGGCGCGCGAGGCGAGCGGGGGAGAGCGGGGACGCGCTCCCCTCGTTATGTCCGGGCGATGCCAGAGAGCGTCACCGAGCTCGAGGAGCACCGCGCGGCCGTCACCGGGCACTGCTACCGGATGCTGGGCTCGGCCGTGGACGCCGACGACGCGGTCCAGGAGACGATGGTCCGGGCGTGGAGAGGCCTCGAGCGCTTCGACGGGCGCTCCTCGCTGCGCACCTGGCTCTATCGCATCGCGACGAACGTCTGCCTCGACGCGCTCGCCGATCGCTCCCGGCGAGAGCGTCCCGTCGAGGAGGGTCCCGCCGGAACGGTGGACGACCCGCTCGTCGAGCACCCTCGCACGCACTGGCTCGAGCCGGTCCCCGACGCGCACGTCGTGCCGTCGGACGCCGGCCCGGCGGAGCGGGCGGTGCTCCGCCAGAGCATCCGGCTCGCGTTCGTGGCGGCGCTCCAGCACCTTCCCCCGAGGCAGCGCGCCGCGCTCCTGCTCACGGAGGTGCTCGGCTGGTCCGCCGCGGAGGTGGCCGAGAGCCTCGACACCTCGATCCCGGCGGTGAACAGCGCGCTGCAGCGGGCGCGCGCCACGCTCGCCGCGCGCGACCTCGGCGAGTCGAGCGGCTCGCTCTCCGCAGCGCAGTCCGCGCTGCTCGCTCGCTACGTCGAGGCATTCGAGCGCTACGACGTGAACGCGCTCACCGCGCTCCTGCACGAGGACGCGACCCTGTCCATGCCGCCCTACACGCTGTGGCTCCGCGGCCCGGCGGCGATCCGCGACTGGCTCCTCGGCCGGGGCTGTGGCTGCCGCGGGTCGCGGCTCGTCCCGACGGCGGCCTCCGGCTCGCCCGCGTTCGCGCAGTACCGTCCCGCCGAGCACGGGGGCCACGAGGCGTGGGGGCTCATCGTGCTCGAGCTCGAGGGCGATCGCGTCTCTGCCTGGACCTCGTTCCTCGACACCGCGACGCTCTTCCCGAGGTTCGGGCTTCCGCTCGTGCTCCCTCCGTAGGAAGCGGCGCGGAAGGGCGGCTCGGTGCGGCGGGCGCTCGCCGGTAGCTTCGCGCACCGGCTCCTGCCCTGGCCGACGGCATGAAGGCCGATGTCTGCCGGAGGTGCCGATCGGGGTGCACCGATGAGTCGGCGGCGCGCACGCGGTCCAGGGATCAGACGACATCGGGGTCGAGCTCGACGCGACGCGCGACTCCGACGAACCCCTGGAGGCAGACATGGCAACGAGGCGTCCCCGCAAGCTCTTCGTGAACCTGGCCGTGCGCGACCTGGACCGCTCGAAGGAGTTCTTCACCAAGCTCGGCTTCGAGTTCGACCCGAGGTTCACGGACGAGAAGGCCACCTGCATGCTCGTCGGCGAGGACGCGTACGTGATGCTCCTCACCGAGCCGTTCTTCAAGACGTTCACGAAGAAGGGCCTCTGCGACACGCTCCTGCAGAACGAGGCGCTCTGCGCGCTCTCGTGCGAGAGCCGCGCCGAGGTGGACGAGCTCGTGAAGAAGGCGGTCGCGGCGGGAGGCAAGCACGCGATGGAGCCGCAGGATCACGGCTTCATGTACGGCTGGAGCTTCTACGACCCCGACGGCCACCACTGGGAAGTGCTGTGGATGGACCCCAAGGCGCTCGAGCGCTGAGGAAAGGACGGATGCGATGAAGGGAATCACCCCGTTCCTGTGGTTCGACGGTAAGGCCGAGGAGGCCGCGAGGTTCTACACGTCCGTCTTCAAGGGCTCGAAGCTCGGAGCGATCACGCGCTACGGAGAGGCAGGCCCCGGGCCCAAGGGGTCGGTGATGACCGCGATGTTCGAGGTCGCGGGGCAGGAGTTCATCGCCTTGAACGGCGAACCGATCTTCAAGTTCACGCCGGCCATCTCGTTCGTCGTGAACTGCGAGACGCAGCAGGAGGTGGACGAGTACTGGGAGAAGCTCTCCGCGGGCGGCTCGACGAACCAGTGCGGCTGGCTCACCGACAGGTACGGGGTGTCCTGGCAGATCGTGCCGACCGCGATGGAGCGGCTCATGTCGGACCCGGATCCGGCGAAGGCGAACCGCGTGATGAAGGCGATGCTCCAGATGACGAAGCTCGACATCGCGGGTCTGGAGCGGGCTTACCGGCAGGGATAGTCGAGCCCGGCTCACGCCGTTGCTCGGAGAGTGGGAGCTCTCCGAGCAACGGCGCACTCGAGCCCGAGCCGCACGAGCGCTGACTAACGGTGACGTGGCGGTGCGGCGTGAGGGCCCGCGGCGACACCGCCCCCGCGGTGCGGCGCGGGCGCGATACCGCGCGAGGGGAAGCTGCCGCCGGACGGGGGCGGGGCGGGGCGCGCACCGAAGTAGGGGCCGGGACGGCCACCGTACGAGGGCCAGACGCCGCGATGTGGCCCAGGCCCGTAGTGCCACTGCCCCGGGTACCGCCACCAGCCATGCCCGTACCAGCCGAAGCGCGCCGCGCCGTAGAACCCGAAGTACGGCCACGGTCCGAAGCCCCAGACCCACGGTGCGACGACCCATGACCAGCCGTATGACGGATAGTAAACGTACATGTACGGCGCGCCGTAACCGGAAGGCGGCACATAGGTGAAGGCGTCCGCGTACGGCATCCAGATCCAGCCGTACTGCGCCGTGTAGACCCATTGGCCTTCCGGAACCGAGGAGGGCGGTGGCGGAAGCTTCGACGGAGCGGGCGGAGGAGCCTCTTCGAGCGGGGCGGTCGGAGGAGAGGGCGATTCCTGCTCCGTCTGCAGGCCGGACTCCCCAGCCTGCGCCAGCTCGGGGACCGTGGTGATGAGCGGACCCGCGCGTGCTGCGAGATCCGCGCCTTCGTCGTTCCCACTGGCGAGGCCGGGTAACAGCGCGAGCGCCGCGCTGAAGACGACAGCTCGAGGGTGCTTCGTCATGACCTCCCCGCCTGAAAGCATAGCGGGCAGCTCTCCTCCATGCAGTCTCGTTTGTCCGATGAGAGGGCGTCACCGCGGCGGGCGTGGGCCGCGAGAGCCGTGGCCAAGTTGGCTGTTGCGGGCAGGGCGCGCGCTTCGCATCTCTCCGCTCCGGGAGGGCGTGCCATGCGGATCGGGATCATCGGCTCGGGGAACATCGGCGGGACGGCTGCGAGGCTGTTCACGGAGGCGGGCCACGAGGTCGCGCTCAGTCATGCGAGCGGTCCCCACTCGCTGCGCGACCAGGTCGCCGCGCCCGGACCAAGGGCGAGGGCCACGACCGTCGATGAGGCGGCGGAGTTCGGCGAGGTCGTGCTCATCGCCATCCCATGGCGCAACCGGCGGGAGCTCCCCGCCGAGCGGCTGCGGGGCAAGATCGTCATCGACGCGATGAACCCGTATCGTCCCGACTTCAAGCTCTACGAGCTGGGGGACTCGACGTCGAGCGAGGAGGTCGCGCGGGTCATCCCCGGCGCGCGGCTCGTCAAGGCGCTCAACCACCTGTACGCGAACGACCTCGCAACCCGTGGCAGGCGCGACCTTCCGCCCGAGGAGCGGGTCGCGCTGCTCATCGCCGGGGACGACCCGGACGCGAAGCGGGCGGTCGCGAACCTCGTCGAGGAGATCGGGTTTGCTCCGGTGGACACGGGCTCCCTCCGCTACGGCGGTCGCCTCCAGGAGCCGGGCAGCCCACTCTATGGCCGCATCGTGTCCGGCACCGACGCCCAGGCGGCGCTCCGGCGCGGAGACGAGGCGCGCAGCGGGAGCACGTCGGGAGCCGAGCGGCAGCACTAGGTCTGGACTCGTCAGTGTTGCGGGAGCTGAGCACAGTAATCATGGAGACGGACCAGGAAGGAGACGCACGTGGTCCAGGCCGCCACGAAGTCATTCGTCAAGAGCATTCACGGCGTTCGCTATCAGGTGAAAGACGTCGCTCGCTCTGTAGCGTTCTATACGCAACATCTCGGGTTCGAGCTGGAGCACCAGCAGCTCCCCGCGTTTGCGAGCGTCTCTCTGGGTGACGCGCAGCTTCTGCTCAGCGGTCCAGGCGCGTCAGGCTCGCGGCCGATGCCGAATGGGCAGCAGCAGGAGCCGGGCGGCTGGAACCGGGTAGTGCTGAAGGTCGCGGATCTTCCCGGATTCATCACTGAACTGAAGAAAGCAGGGGTTCACTTTCGCAACGAGATGGAAACAGGCCCTGGCGGACGACAAATCCAGATCGAGGACGCAGATGGGAATCCCATCGAGCTCTTCGAGCCTGCTCGATGATGCCGCGCGTGATCGTGATCAGCGGAGCGGTCGGAGCGCTCGGGACCGCTCTCTGTCGCTACCTCGTGGAGCGCGGGTACCGGGTGGCCGGCGTCGGGCTCGCCCGTCACGCGGAGCGCCTCCGCAAGCTCGAGCAGGAGCTCGGGGCGGGTTTCGCCGGCTTCCCGCTCCAGGAGGACTCGACCGCGGCCTGGGACGCGGCCCTCGGCGCGGTGAGCGCGCGCCTCGGCCCGATCTCCGGCGCGGCGCTGGTCGCGGGCGGCTGGCGCGGTGGCCGGCGCTTCCACGAGGAAGGCGACGAGGACACCTGGCGAAGCATGCTGGACGAGAACCTCGAGTCGGCCCAGCGGGCGCTTCGCGCGCTGCTGCCGCGGCTGGTCGCGCAGCGCGCGGGCAGCGTGGTCGTGATCGGGTCCCGCAACGTCGAGCGGCCGTGGTCGGGCGCCGGCGCCGCCGCCTACACCGTCGCGAAGAGCGCCGTCGTCGCGCTCGCACGCGTGATCGCCGCGGAGGTCCTGGACGCCGGCGTTCGGGTGAACGCCGTCCTCCCCAGCACGATCGACACGGCCGCGAACCGCGGCGCGATGCCGGACGCCGACGCGTCGCGCTGGGTGGAGCCGGAGTCGGTCGCCGCGGTCATCGAGTTTTTGCTCTCGGACGCGGCACGGGACGTGAGCGGCGCGGTCGTGCCGGTCTACGGGCGCGCCTGAGAAGTCGACGAGCACGCCGCCGGGAGGCAGCGCGAGAGCGCCGTCAGGAGGACAGCCAGGAGCGGAGCTTCGCGTACACCTCGGGTCGGCTCAGGAGGTCGAGGTGCTTCGTCCCGTGGGCGATCCACCGGTGCGCCTCCGGGAACCCGAGCGTCAGCTCCGGTCTCTCGTGCACGCCGAGCGCGCTGTCGACGGGGACGAGTCCGTCGGTCGGGCGCTTCCTCGCGGCGCCCTGCACGGCCGCGCTCCCGGCGATCGCGTAGCACCGCGCGCCCTGCGGCAGCGGGAGCGGGACGCGGTCGTCGCGACCGTGCGCGAAGCGGTCGCGGCCTTCCCAGTGCGCGTCGAGGACGTTGCCGTGGCGCATGTCGGTGACGCCGGCGCTCCGGAGCTTGCCGAGCCGCGCGAGCGGCGCGCTGTACCGGCTGACGCCGAGCAACAGATCGATCCAGTGGCCGCCGCGCTCGAGCGGTGCGCCGTGATGAGGCGTGCCGAGGCAGACGAGCGCGCGCAGCTTTCGTCGCCACGCGTGGCCCTCCGCCTCGCCGAAGTGGCACGCGCTGCGCGCCACGAGCCCGCCCATGCTGTGCGCCAGGAGGACGAGGTCGTCGACCGCCGTGGGCCAGGCCGCGACGAGCTGCTCGAGCAGCCCGGCGAAGGCGCGCCCATTCACCGACACGTGCAGGCCGGAGTTGTAGTGGAGGTAGATCGGCGTGAACCCGAGATCGCGGGCGAGCGCCGCGCCGTGATCGTGCCCGCGCCGGGTCCACTGGCGATCGTTCACGCACGAGCCGTGCACGAGGACGAGGAGCTTGCCGGTCGCCCGCGGGAACGCGAGCCGCAGCGCGTCCTGGTGGAGCTCCAGCGGGCGACCGTCGCTGCGGAGCCGCATCTCGATCGCGAGCGGGTTCCCGCTCGCCGCCAGGTAGTCGCCGAGGACACCGTTCAGCGCGGCCACCACCGCTTCACGTCCGAGCCCCGGCGGGCGGTCGCCGAGCAGCGGCGCGGCGAGGGGTTCGAGCCGGGCGAGGGCCGCGTCGATCCCGTCGCCGACGAGCCGTGTCACCCCGCGCACGCTCCCGTAGACCGGGCGGGTGAGGAGCTGGACGGGGCGCTCGAGCGGGCGGCCGAGGACGGCCGGGCCGGCGCCGATTCCGAGGTGCATCGCCTCGACGACGTCCGCGATGCGGTTCGTCGCCTCGATCACGAGACGACTCGCGCCCCGCAGGTCGAGGATCGGGCTGCGCGGTGCCTTCGGGGATCGTTCGCGCGGCGGCATCGCAAAGACGATAACGCCAGACCGAGAGGCTGCGTGGAGCGGCCCTACGAAGGCCCCCCACGAAGCGGCGGATGCCTCAGCGGGCGGGGCGCCGCCGTCCCGCGGCTTCGGCCCGGGTGCCGCGCCAGCGCGTCGGGGTCTCGCCCGTCCAGCGCCTGAACGCGCGGGCGAAGGCGCTCTGCTCGGCGAAGCCGAGGAGCCAGCTCACCTCCGCCATCGAGACGTCGCGCGCCTCGAGGTAGACCCGGGCGCGCTCGCGCCTCACCTCGTCGACCACGGCCGCGAAGCTCGTCCCCTCGGCGCCGAGCCTCCGCTGCAGGGTCCGGGACGAAGTGCCCAGCGAGCGCGCCACGCGGGAGAGCGACGGCTCCTTCCCGGGCAGGTCGGCGGCGATGGCGTCCCGCGCCCGGGCCGCTGCGCTCTCCGGTGGCGACGCGCGGGCGAGGAGGGCGCGCGCGTGCTCGTCCAGGGCGGCGAACAGCGTACGGTCGCCCGTGCGCGTCGGCGCGTCCCAAGCCGCTCGCGGCAGCGAGAGCGCCGGGGCGGCGGCGCCGAAAGCGGGCTCGGCGCCGAAGACGCGCGCGTGCTCGCGCGTGTCCGGCGGGCGCGGGAACGCAAGGCGCACCGCCACGACCGCACCGGGCGCCACGTGGCGAACGCGCGAGGCCAGGATCGCGAGCGTGTATTCCTCCGCCTGCGGCGGCAGCGCCACGCGGGTGCCGCGGAAGACGAGCGCGACCGCGTCCTCCTCCTCGTCGACGGCGAGCGAGGCGCGCGGATCCACGAGCGGGAAGTACGCGGCGACGCGGCGAAGCCCCTCGCCCACCGTCGCGCCGCTCGCCCCAAGGTAGTCGAGGACGCGGAAGGCGCCGAACGGCGTCTGCTCGGCGGCGTGGAGCGACAGGGCCGGGTCCGCGGCTGCGCCGTACGCCTCCCGCCAGACGGCGTCCGCGCGCGCGGCGGGGATCCGCGCGTCCGGGTCGTCGAGGAGCGCGCGGCCCACCCCGGCGCGCGCGAGGAGGGCGTCGGTATCGAGCCCGAGCCGCGCGCATGCCTCCACGAGCGCGCGGGTCGCGACAGGGAGGACGGTGACGCTCACGGCGCCGAGCCTAGCACCGCGCCTGGCGCGCACGGCCGAACGGTTGGCGCCCTCGGTCGAGACGGTCGGCGCCCCTCGCGCGTAGGTTCCGCCCATGAAGCCGCGGCAACCGCCGCGAGAAAGGAGAAACCCCGTGACCAGCCTCGCCGCCTCCGGCCCCATCGCCATCGCGTCGCCTGCCGAGCGCGATGGCGACTCGCTCGCCGACCGCGTCCCCGCCTGGGCGCTGTCCCTCGCGGGCATCGTCCTCGTCTTCCTCGCCGGAAATCGCGGGGGGACGGCGCTCCTCGCCTGGGTCGCTCCGGTCCCGCTCGCTCTCGCCGCAGTGCGCCTCCGCGGCTGGCGCCGCCGACTCGTGCTCCTCGCGGTATGCGCCGCGGCCCTCTCGCTGCAATCGCTGAAGATGGTGACGCCTCCCGTCGCCGCGCCGTTCGCGCTCCTCTTCGGCGTGCCGCTCGGCGCCCTCGTCTGGCTCACCCTCGTCCTCTGGGACGCGATCCGCCGGCATGCCGGGGCGGCGTGGTCGATCCTCGCGTTCGCCGCGCTGACCGCCCTCGGGGACGTCATCGGCTTCGCGCTGTCGCCCGCGGGCCACTGGGCGGCCTTCGCGGCGAGCCAGTCCGACAACCTGCCGCTCCTTCAGCTCGCCTCACTCGGCGGCCTCGGTTTCGTCGGTTTCGTCATGGCCCTGCCCGCCGGCGCCGCCGCGGCGCTCCTCGCCTCTTCCGCGCCGGACCGACCCTGGCGGACCTCCATCGCCGCCGCCACGATCGTCGTCGCGGCGCATGTCTGGGGATCGCTGCGCCTCGATGCCGCGGACGCAGGGCCGACGGTGCGCGTCGCCGCAGTCACGGTCGACTTCCCCGAGCCGCTCACGAGCATGGAGGACCTTCGCGGGAACGTGGACGTGCTCTTCGCCCGCTCCGAGCTCGCCGCCCGCCGCGGCGCCGAGCTCGTCGTCTGGAACGAGGTCGCGACGCTCGTGGAACCGAGCCAGGAGGCGGCGCTCCTCGCGCGCGGCGCCGACTTCGCCCGCAGGGAAGGCGTCGACCTGGTCCTCGCCTACGGCGTCGTCGTGTCGAGCGCGCCGTTCGTCATCGACAACGCCTACGTGTGGCTCGGCACGAAGGGCGAGACCCTCGAGCGGTACCGCAAGCATGTCCTCCCACCCGGCGAGCCGTCGCTGCGCGGCGAGGAGCCGCTGCGCGTCCTGGATCGTTCGTGGGGCCGGGCCGCCGGCGCGATCTGCTACGACTATGACTTCCCGGCGCTCGCGCGCGCCCACGCCCGCGGAGGCGCCGGCGTGGTCGCCCTGCCGTCCTCGGATTGGCGCGGCATCGACCCGCAGCACACGCTCATGGCGCGCGTGCGCGCCATCGAGGGCGGGATGTCGGTGGTCCGCGCCGTACGCGCGGCCACGTCGATGGCCTTCGACCCGTACGGCCGCGTGCGCGCGAGTCTGTCGGCCTGGGAGCGGAACGAGCGCGTCATGCTCGCGACGGTTCCCACTGCGCAGGTCAGGACCGTTTACGCGTCGCTCGGGGATGCGCCGGTGGTGTTCGCGGCGCTCGCGCTCCTGGGCGGAGCGGCGGCGGCGGGCGTGCGCCGCCGACTCGGCCGTCACGCAACCCGATCGAGCTAGAGGTCAATGGTGACGGCAGCGGGTATCCGACGGCTTCTCGATTGGCGCTCAACTCGGCACGAGGTCGCGGCGAGCCGGCGGACGCAGGGCCCAAGACCCGCCGACGAGGCCGAGCTGGATGATCGGGTAGACGAGAGCGACGGCGCCATCGCCGACGGCCAGGTGGGAGACGACTGCTCCCGTGTAGTTGAAGACCGCGCCGGCGTATGCCCACTCCTTGAGCCGGGGAAAGCGCGGGACGAGCAGCGCCACCGCGCCGAGAACCTTCCAGACTCCGAGGATGACCAGGAAATAGGCCGGGTAGCCCAGGTGCTCGATGACGCCGCGGACGTACGGTATTCGCAGGATGTCCCACACTCCTGCCAACGCCAGCTCCATGGCGACGAGCAGGGTCGTGACCCAATACGCGATGGCGCGCCGTCGCGAGGCGGCGCGGCTGTCGAGGTCCGGCATGACTCCTCCGACGTCAGGCGGATGAACGCTTCGCTCGGCGTCCGCGCCGCCCTGGGCGCAAGGGGAGCATTGGGCGTGCCGGTCCACCTCCTCGCACCAGGCGTGGATGAGGGGCTGGCCTACCGGCGTCGGGGGTCGGGAACGTCGCCTTTCCGACAGGGACGTAAAGAATCCCTACGCGCCGAGAACGTGGATCACACGCTCGCCAACACGGTCGCCGATGGCGTTCTCAGAGCGCTCGGCGCCGCTCGCCCGCGAGCGTGGTGAGCCGCCGCCGGACGAAGCCGATGTGCTCCCGCAGCACGTAGAACTGGTCGGCGAAGGCGACGGGGAGCTTGAGCGCGTCGGCACGACGCTCGATCGCGTCGAGCCGGTCGAGGAGCCCGGCCTGGTGCTCGGCCGCGTGGTCCAGCACGTCGCGCTCGAGCTCCAGGAGCGAGCCGTAGATCCGGTACAGGCGGGCCCGCACGCGCCAGGCGTAGACCTGGGGCACGAGCCGGAACACCGGGACGAGGAGGAGCACGAGCGGCACCAGCACCATCAGGAAACGATCGGCGAGGCTCGCCGCCCAGAACGGCAGCATGCGGTAGAGCCAGCGCTTGCCGGACTCGTAGTAGCGCCGGGCATCGGCGCTGAGCGGCAGATCGTGCTCGCGGGCCACCGGGAACTCGCCCGCTCTCTGCAGCAGGAACGGACGGCCGTGGACCTCGCGCATCGTCTCGATCAGCAGGTCCGAGATGGCCGGGTGCAGGTCGGCGCGCGCGACCAGCTCCACCGACGACGCGACCAGATCGAGGTCCGTGGCGGGCATGTTGTGGGCGAGATCGTAGGCGCCCATCGGGATGACGACGCGATCGAGGTCCTGGAACTTCCTCAGGTACGCCTCGACCTGCGAGAGCTGCAGCACGTGCACGCCCGGACGCTCGATGATGCTGCGGATCACCCGCGGCGACGCCGAGTCGCCCATGAGGAAGGCGGCGTCGACGTAGCCCTGCTCGAGCGCGTCTCCGACGAGGTCGTCGTCGAGGTCGAGCATCGTGGTGGGCCCTCCGGGCTCGATGCCGTTGGCCTTGAGCAGCGCGAGCGCGAGCACCCGGGTGCCGCTGCCCTCCGGCCCGATGACGAGCCGCTTCCCGGCGAGCGCCGAGAGCCGGTCGGGCGGCGCCGCGCCGTGCACGAGGATGTAGAGCGGCTGGCGCGAGATGGTGCCGAGCGAGGCGAGCTCGCGTCGCCGCTCTCCGGGCTGCGGGTCGGGCAGCTTCACCCCCACCTGGACGAAGCCCACGTCCACGCCGGCGTCCGGATCGGCGAGCCGCCTGAGGTTCTCGAGCGAGCCGTTCGACGGCCTGACCTTCAGGGTGACGCCGTTCGCGGCGAACGCCTTCGAGTAGCGTTCTGCCGCGCGCTGGAAGCTCGAGCCGTCGGGCCCGGTCGAGATGGTGATCGTGGACGGCGCCGCCGGGCGGACGAAGTGCAGCACCGCCCAGATCGCCGCCGAGAGCGCGAGCGCGACCGGTACCACGGTGACGAACAGGTCGCGCGACGAGACGCGCCGGAAGCGGGCCCAGCGGTGAGGCTTCTCGATCTTGTCCATGGCGGCTCTCGCGCGTTTTCTCAGAGCCGCGGGCCGCCCGCAAGCCCGGGGGCGCAAAGCGCGCCCCGGGCTCCCGCTCACCATACCGAGACGACGAACGCGGCGGCGGTGGCGAGCCAGCCCAGGAGCAGGATCGGGCCGAGCGGGTAGACGTGCGGGATCTCCAGGCAGAGATCGCGGCGGGCGCAGGTGAGCTGCCGCCTGCCGAGGAGCTGGCACCGGAGGCACTGGAGCGCGCCCGGGCTCCGCTCCCGAGCCGTGCCGAGCGCCGGCCGCGTTCGAGCGAAAGTCCCGGCTCCGCCGAGCACCCCCGTCGGCGCCACGCCGGCTCCGTCAACCGTGGGACCCGCGGTGCTCGCCACGAGCTCCACCCACGGCGTGCAACCGTCCACCCCCGTCGGGGGGCACATCCCGTCCGCCTCACCCCAGCTGCCCCGATCCACCAGCACCCGTGTCGCCATGGTCGCATCCTCCTCGGTACGACGTGAGGATGCTCGGCGACTGGTCGTTGAAAAAGGACCGGATCCGACATTATCGATGTGCCAGTGCGCACCTGGTCTCTCGCCCTCGCGGTCGACCGCGCCGACCCCGCGCCGGTGGTGCGTCAGGTCGCGCGCGGGATCGCCTCGCACGTCGCCGCGGGGCGGCTCCGCCCCGGCGAGCGACTCCCCGGCTCGCGCGAGCTCGCGCGCATCCTCGGCGTGCACCGCAACACGGTGGTGGCCGCCTACGCCGAGCTGCTCGCGGAGGGATGGGTGCAGTCGTCCGGCGGCCGCGGAACCTTCGTCTCGCCCGAGATCCCGGCCGCGCTCCGGCGGCGGGCTGGCGGCTCGGGAGCTGGACATCGGAATCCCGGCTTCGCGCTCGGGCCGGCGCCCTCGCCGCGGAGCGCGATCGCGGCGCAGCCCGGCGTGCTCAGCCTCGTGAGCGGCATCCCGGATCTGCGGCTCGTGCCGGTGGACGCGATCGCGCGCGCCTACCGCCGGGCCCTGCGGCGCCCCGGGATCCTCGGCTACGGCGACCCCGCCGGCGAGGAGCGGCTCCGGACGGCGATCGGCCAGATGCTCCGCTCGACCCGCGGCCTCGAGCCGGATCCCGCCGGGCTCATGGTGACGCGCGGGAGCCAGCTTGCGCTCACCGTGACGGCGCGGGCGCTCTTCCGCCCCGGGGACGTCGTCGCGGTGGAGGCGCCCGGGTACGCCGCGGCGTGGGACGTCTTCCGGGCCGCGGGCGCGCACGTGGTGCCGCTCCCGGTGGACGAGGAGGGGCTCCGGGTGGACGCGCTCGAGGCGCTGACCCGGCGCGGGAAGGTGCGCGCCGTCTACCTGACGCCGCACCACCAGTACCCGACCACGGTGACGCTCCCCGCCGCGCGCCGCATCGCGCTCCTCCGCCTCGCGGCCGTGGAGCGCCTCGCCGTCCTAGAGGACGACTACGACAGCGAGTTCCACTACGACGGCGCGCCGGTGCTGCCGCTCGCCGCGAACGACCCGGCCGGCGTCGTCGTGCACGTCGGGACGCTATCCAAGATCCTCGCGCCCGGCCTGCGCATCGGCTACGTGCACGCGGCGCCCGAGGTGATCCGGTGCCTCGCCGAGCACCGCCGCTACGTCGACCGCCAGGGCGACCGGGCGCTCGAGGTCGCCGTCGCCGAGCTGATCGAGGACGGGGAGCTGCAGCAGCACGTCTGGCGGATGCGCCGCCGCTACGCCGCGCGCCGCGACGCGCTCGCCGAGGCGCTGCGCGCGCGGCTCGCCGGCGCGCTCGAGTTCGCGGTGCCCGCCGGCGGCATGGCGCTGTGGTGCAGGACGGCGCCGGACCTCGACGCCGATCGCTGGGCCGAGGAGGGCCCGCGCGCGGGCGTGCTGTTCCACGCCGGGAGCGACTTCACGTTCGAGCGCGAGCCCTATCCCGCGCTGCAGCTCGGGTTCGCGCTGCTGGAGGAGCGAGAGCTCGGCGAGGCGGTGCGACGGATGGCGGTCGCGCTCGAGGCGGCGGGCAGGCCGGGACCGGCGGAGAGCGGCGGTCGCACAAAGGGGCGGCGGGCCTGACACGGAGGTCGGCCGGTCGATTCCGCTGCCGCGCCGCGCGTCCGGCACGACGGCGCCGGGGCCGCGCTAGGCGGCGGCAGTCGTCGCGAGCCGGATGCCGGCGCCGATCAGCGCGACGCCCGCGACGAGCGACGGCCCGATGACCTCGCCGAGGGTCACGGCGGAGAACAGGATGCCGAGGCTCGGAGCCGCCAGGAGCGCCGTGGACATCGTGCTCGCCCGAAGGTGACGACCCGCCTCCACGACCGCCCAGTAGCCGAAGGCGGTCGCGACCGGCCCGACATAGGCGAGCGACGCCGCGCCGCCCCAGCCGATGGGCGGCAGCGCGCCTTCACTCAATGCCGCGATGGGGAGGAGCAGGATGGCGGCGGCGAGCGCCTGCCAGGGCGCGAGCGCGAGCGCGGTCGCGGTGAAGCGGTGCCGGCGGACGAAGACGATCGAGATCGCCCAGGCGGCGGCCGCACCCATGAGCATGCCGTAGGCCAGGAGCTGGCGGCTCCCGGCGGGACGCAGCGAGGGAGCGGCGATCGCGACGACCCCCAGCAGCCCCGCGCACACGCCGAGCAGCCCCGAGCGCGCGGGCCGCTCGTGAAGCCACCACGCGGACAGCGGCAGGACCCAGATCGGTGTCGAGAACGCCAGGACCGACGCGCGACCCGGGGGCAGCACCGTCAGGGCGAGCCCGGTCAGCGCCGAGTACGCGCCCATCTGGAACACGGCGGAGACCGCGATGAGCGGCCAATCCGACCGCGGTGGAACGGCGAGCTCGCGGCGGAGCGCGACGAGGCCGAACAGGCAGGAAGCGGCGAGCACGTAGCGCAGGACCCCGAACCAGATCGGCGGCACGGTCGTGACGCCGATCTTGATCACGGGCCAGCTGATCGCCCAGGCGAGGACGAGCAGCGCGAGCAGCAGGTGAGGGCGAGCCATGCGCTTCGTGGCCATGCGTTCGGCTCGAGGTCGCCGGAGCGTACGATGCGCTACCGCGCGGCGAGCCCTGCCGAGCCGGCGGGGAGCCCTCTCACGAGCTCGACCTGCTCGAGCGCGCCGTCGCTCTGGACCGCGTAACCCGAGATGGAGCCGTCGCGCCCGTTGCGCACGTAGAGGTACCCGCTCCCGCGGCTCATGGCCAGGTCGGCCGGGGCGTCGCCGGCCGAGGCCGCCACGCCGCTCGCCTCGAGGAGCGCGAGCGTACCGTCCGGAGCGATGGCGAAGGCGGAGATGTCGTCGGCGCCCGTGTTGGCCGAGTACGCGAAGCGACCGTCGCCGGTGATCGCGATCCAGCAGGCGGCGCTCTGGAAGTTGGGAGCGGACGCAGTGACCACGTCGAGGACGTCGTCGCTCAGCCGGTAGGACGAGACGGTGCTCCCTCCCGCCTCGGAGACGACGAGCAGACCCCTCCGCGTGAACGCGAAGCCGAAGGGCGTCTGGCCGCTCGACTCGACCACCCGCGGGCCGTCGAGATCGCCGCCCTCGCCGACGGCGTAGACGCTGAGCCGGTTCGTGCTCTTCTCGGTCACCACGAGGAAGTCGCCCCCCGGATCGAACGCGATCTCGGCGGGTGCGCTGTCGGCTGCGCTGAGCGGCCGGGTGGAGCTCGGGATGGGGTGGAGGTCGCCGTCCTGGCCGATCCGCAGCCCCGTCACGCTGTTCGGCACGCCCGCGTTCACCACGAACACGAGCCCGTTCGACACGGTGACGCTGATGGGCATGTCGCCGCCCGACGGAGCGCGGTCGACGAGCCGGAGCGAACCGCTGTCGGACACCGCGAAGATCGAGACGTCGTCGCTGCCGGCGTTGACCGCGAGGGCCCAGCGGCCGTCGCGCGAGAAGGTGAGCGCACCTTGCGAGCCGAGGCCCGCGCCGGTGCCGGTCCCGCCCGTCGAGAACGAGCCGGCAGGGGCGAGCGTGCCGTCGGGCGCGCGCGCGAACGCCACCACCGCATTGCCGGCGGGATCGTTCGAGAGCGCGTAGACCGTGCCAGCGTCGCTGGCGGATGCGGTGCCGGGCGCCTCCCCGGTCGTGGAAAGAACGGCTGCGGCGGCTTCCGCCTTGCCGCCCGACGCGATGAGGGTGGAGACGACGAGGGCTGCGAAGAGGGAGCTTCGTGGGTGCATGGTACCGACCTCCAGTTCGGGGTTCGGCTGAGCAGTGTGTCCCCGGGGTGGCGCGTTACAGGACGCTGCGCGGCGAGGGACGGGCCGAGCGAGCCGCCCACCCGACGACGTGGGTGCGAGACGATGGCGGGTTGACGCGGGGCGAGACGCCGCGTGAGTGCACGAACCGGAGCCGCTCCGTGCGGGGACCCCCGATGTGCTCCCGGGCGTGCAACCCGGATGCGCTACGCTTCGTCGTGTCCTTCGCTGCCGCACAGACCCGTGCGCAGCTCGCGAGACCTGCGGAAGCGATTCTCTCCTGCGAGCAGCTGCGCAAGGTCTATCGAATGGGCGAGGTCGACGTCCGCGCGCTCGACGGCGTGGACTTCCGGCTGCACGAGCGCGAGCTCCTCGTGCTGCTCGGCCCCTCCGGCAGCGGCAAGTCCACGCTGCTCAACATCCTCGGTGGCCTCGACGTCCCCACCTCCGGGCGCGTCTTCTTCGCCGGAGAGGACATGACCGCCGCCGACGAGGAGGCGCTGACGCAGTACCGGCGGCGCCACGTCGGGTTCGTCTTCCAGTTCTACAACCTGGTCCCGAGCCTCACCGCGCGAGAGAACGTCGCGCTCGTGACCGAGATCGCCGAGGACCCCCTCGAGCCGGAGGAGGCGCTGGCGCTGGTCGGGCTGGGCAACCGGCTCGACCATTTCCCGGCGCAGCTCTCGGGGGGCGAGCAGCAGCGCGTGGCGATCGCGCGGGCCGTGTCCAAGCGGCCGTCCGTCCTGCTCTGCGACGAGCCGACCGGCGCGCTCGACTTCCGCACCGGCATCCTGGTCCTGGAGGTGATCGAGCAGGTCAACCGCGAGCTCGGGACGGCGACCGCGCTCATCACCCACAACGCACCCATCGCCGACATCGCGGACCGCGTGGTGACGCTCGGAGACGGACGCGTGCAGAGCGAGCGCAGCTCCGGCCGTGTCGCCCGGGCGCGCGACCTGCGCTGGTGACGCGATGCTGATCTCGGCGCTCAACCGCAAGCTGCTCCGCGACGTCGGCCGCCTGAGGGGACAGGTCCTGACGATCGCGCTCGTGCTCGCGGGGGGCATCACCAGCTTCATCGGGCTCCGCGGCACCTACGCCGCGCTCCTGCGCGCGCGCGACTCCTACTACGATCGGGAGCGGTTCGCGCACGTGTTCGTGCTGCTCGAGCGGGCGCCCGAGTCCATCGCCCGGCGCATCGAGGTCCTGCCGGGCGTCGCCTCGGTCCAGACGCGCATCTCCAAGGAGGTGTTGCTGCCGATCGAGGGGAGGTCGCGACCGGCGTCGGGCCGGCTGCTCTCGCTCCCCGCCGCGGGCGAACCCGCCACCAACGCCATCCACCTGCGCAGCGGGCGCCTCCCCGAGCGCGACCGCGACGACGAGGTGGTGGTGCTCGAGGCCTTCGCGACGGCGCACGGGCTCGAGCCGGGTCACCACGTCCCCGCCGTGATCAATGGCAAGCTGCGCAAGCTCCGGGTGGTCGGCGTGGCGCTCTCGCCGGAGTTCATCTACGCGCTCAAGCCTGGGTCGATCGCGGAGGACGCGGCTGGCTACGCCATCCTGTGGATGAACCGAGCGCCGCTCGCGGCCGCCTACGAGCTGGAGGGCGCGTTCAACGAGGCGAGCCTCCTCCTGCAGCCGGGCGCCTCCGAGCCTGCCGTGTGCGCCGCGCTGGATCGGCTGCTCCTGCCGTACGGCGGCGACGGGGCCATCGGCCGCAAGGACCAGCAGTCGAACAAGATCCTCACCGGCGAGCTCGCGCAGCTGGAGGCGCTGGCGGGCATGGTGCCGATGATCTTCCTCGGCGTCGCCGCCTTCCTGGTGAACATGGTGCTCGGCCGGCTCGTCACGCTGCAACGCCCGGAGATCGCGACGCTCAAGGCCATCGGGTACGGCAACCACGCCCTGCGCGCTCACTACGCGGGTCTGGTCGCGGTGGTGCTCGTGCCCGGCACCCTGCTCGGCCTCGCCGGCGGCTGGTGGATGGGGGACGCCGTGCTGGGCCTCTACACGAGCGTGTTCCGGTTCCCCGAGGCGGCCTTCCAACCGAGCTTCTCGCTCGTCGCCACGGGCATCCTGATGAGCGGCGTCGCGGCGCTCGCCGGCGCGCTCGCGGCGGTCCGCGCGGCGGTGCGGCTTCCGCCCGCGGAGGCGATGCGGCCGCCCTCGCCCGCCCTCTATCGCAAGAGCCTCGTCGAGCGCCTCAGGCTCTCGGCGCTCGTCGGGCCGGCGGGCATGATGATCGTGCGCGAGGTCGAGCGCCGCCCGCTGCGCACGCTCCTCTCGTCCCTCGGCATCGCCGGCGCGCTCGCGCTGGTCGTGCTGGGCCGCTTCGGCATCGACTCCCTCGACAGCTACCTCGAGTCGACGCTGCGGCGCGAGCAGCGCCAGGACCTGGCGGTCTCCTTCGATCGGCCCGTCTCGCCGCGGGCGCTGCGGGAGCTCGCCGCGATGCCGGGAGTGCGCCAGGTGGAGGGCGTCCGCGCCATGCCGGTGCGGATCCGTCACCTCCATCGCACGCGCGACACCGTCCTCATCGGGCTGCCGGCCGGCGCGACGCTGCGCCGCCTCGTCGAGCGGGGCGGCCGGGAGGTCGGGCTGCCGCCGGAGGGCATCCTCGTCACGAGCAAGCTCGGCGAGGTGCTGGGGCTGCGCGTCGGCGACCGGGCCGAGGTGGAGATCCGCGAAGGCGCCCGGCCGGTGGTCCGGCCCGTCATCGCGGGGTTCGTGGACGAGTCGGTGGGCCTGCAGCTCTACGCGCGCGAGGAGCTCGTCGCGCGGCTGGAGGGCGATCTCGGGGCGCTCGGCTCGGCCCTGCTCACGGTCGATCCGCTCGAGGCTGCTGCGCTGCAGGAGCGGCTCCGTCGGGTGCCCCGGGTCATCGACGTCTCCGAGGTGCGCGAAGACACCCGCCGCCTGCGCGACATGAACGCCTCGATGATGAACGTCTGGACCACCGTCGCCATCGTGCTCGCGGCCACGGTCATCTTCGGGGTCGTCTACAACAACGCGCGCATCGCCCTCGCGACGCGGGCCCGCGACCTCGCCAGCCTGCGCGTGCTGGGGTTCTCCCGGCACGAGATCTCCTGGATCCTCATCGGCAGCATGGCGATCGAGCTGGCCATCGCCATCCCCATCGGCCTCTATCTGGGCCTCGCGTGGGGGCGGCTCTTCATGCGGTCCGTCGACCAGGAGCAGTTCCGCTGGGAGGTGTTCGTCGCGCCCAGCACGTACCTCATGGCGGCGGCCGTCGGACTACTCGCGGCCGCGGCGAGCGCGCTGTGGGTGCGCCGCAACGTCGATCGGCTGGATCTGATCGGCGTCCTCAAGACGAGGGAGTGAGCATGGGCGCCATCGGCGAGCAGAGCACGCAGCCCACCCAGCCGCTCCCGGCCGACGAGCCGGCGGGTGCGCCGCCCGCGCCAGCGCCATCGGGGCTACGCGGCGCGCCCGGGGACGAGGCACGACACGCCCGCGAGCATCGACGGAAGCTCATGCGCGGGGCCCGGCAAGGGCTTCTCCTCGTCCTCGTCCTCGCTGCCGCCCTCGCCACGGTGCGGGCGCTGCGGCCGAGCCCCGTGCCGGTGGACGTCGCCACCGCGGCGCGCGGCAGCCTCGTGGTGGCGATCGAGGAGACCGGCATCGCCCGGGTCAAGGACCGTTACGTCGTCTCCGCGCCCGTCACGGGCACCGTCTCGCGCCAGCTCCTCGAGCCCGGAGACATGGTCGGCGAGCGGGACGTGGTGGCGGAGATCGCGGCGGTTCCCTCGCCCCTACTCGACGCGCGGACGCGCTCCGAGGCGCAGGCGAGGCTGAGCGCCGCCGTGTCGGCGCTGGGGCAGGCGCAGGCGCAGGAGGGACGCGCGAGGGCGGCGGAGGGGCTCGCCCGGGAGGATCTCGCTCGCGCCCGGTCCCTGGCGGCCGGGGGATCGCTGCCGAGCCAGGGCCTCGACCGCGCCGAGTTCGAGGCGCGGATGCGCACGCAGGAGCTCTCCTCGGCGGTGTTCGCGGTGAAGGTCGCGGCCGAGCAGGTGCGCGTCGCGCGCGCGTCGCTGG
This sequence comes from Anaeromyxobacter sp. SG17, assembly GCF_022690695.1. NCBI lineage: Bacteria > Pseudomonadati > Myxococcota > Myxococcia > Myxococcales > Anaeromyxobacteraceae > Anaeromyxobacter > Anaeromyxobacter sp. SG17. The sequence goes on along the minus strand of NZ_JALCYX010000002.1, from coordinate 78,599 downwards.
GGGGGGAGGGTGCCTGGCGCGAGCGGCACGTGGACGTGCTCGCCCCCGCCTCCGGCCGCGTGCTGCGGGTGCTGCAAGAGAGCGAGGGCGTCGTGCAGGCCGGCACGCCGCTGCTCGAGGTCGGCGATCCGGGGGCGCTCGAGCTCGTCGTCGATCTGCTGACCACCGACGCCGTCCGCGTCCAGCCCGGGACGCTCGTGACGATCCTGGGATGGGGTGGCGACCGCGCGCTCGCGGCCCGTGTGCGCAGGGTCGAGCCGTCCGCGTTCACCAAGCTCTCGGCGCTCGGGGTGGAGGAGCAGCGGGTCAACGTCATCGCCGTCTTCACCGATCCGCGAGAAGCCTGGAGCGCGCTGGGCGACGGGTTCCGCGTCGAGGCGCGGTTCGTGCTGTGGCGAGGCGATGACGTGCTGAAGGTCCCGCAGGGCGCCGCGTTCCGCCAGGGCGATGGGTGGGCGGTGTTCCGCGTGGACGGCGGCAAGGCGCGATTGACGTCGGTGCAGATCGGACACCGCGGCGAGACGGAGGTCGAGGTGCTCGGCGGCGTCGACGCCGGCGCGGTGGTGGCGGTGCATCCCGGCGATCGGGTGAAGGACGGCGGCAGGGTGGAGGTGCGCCGGTAGAGGCGAGAGCGCACCGGACCTACACCCCCCTCCAAGTACCTGTTGCCGCGAGGCACACGCGCAGCACGCGTTGCCGCTCCAAGTGCGCGATCTTGCTCGGGTAGGCTCGCTGGCTCGAAAGCTGCTGAGCCTGCCCGGAGAGAATACGCCCCGGTGGCAGCTCGTCGGATCTCAGGAGGACAGAATGCGCTACCTGCTCGTTGCATCGTCGCTGCTGCTCGGATCGGTGACCTTGGCCACCTCGGCCCAGGCGCAGGTCTCCGTCGGCGTCGGCATCGCGATCCCCAGCATCCAGATCGGCATCAACGTGCCGGCCTATCCGGAGCTCGTCCCCGTGCCGGGGTATCCCGTCTATTACGCCCCTCGAGCGAGCTCGAACTACTTCTTCTATGACGGCGCTTACTGGGCGTTCCAGGGCGACGAGTGGTACGTGAGCAGCTGGTACGACGGGCCGTGGTACGTCGTGGAGCCCGCGCACGTCCCGCTCTACGTGCTGCGCGTCCCGGTGCGCTACTACCGGCAGCCTCCCCCGTACTTCCGCGGGTGGCGCGCCGACGCGCCGCCTCGCTGGGGACACCGCTTCGGCCACGACTGGGAGCGGGGTCACCGCGGGTGGGATCGATGGGACCGCCGCGCCGCCCCGCGCCCCGCGCCGCTGCCCGTCTACCAGCGGGGCTACGTGGGTGACCGCTATCCCCGCGCGCCCGAGATGCAGCACTCGATTCGCTCCGAGCAGTATCGCTACCGGCCGCGCGAGGAGGTGACGCGGACGCGCTTCGAGCCGTACGGCCGGGACCGGGGGCCCGAGCGGGCGCAGCCGTATCCGCAGCCGTCCGATCACCAGCGCTGGTCGGCTCCGCCGCCGCAGAACGATGATCGCGGGGACTTCCGTGGACGGCACGACGACGATCGTCGGGACGACCGTGGGCGCCACGACCACGGCCGGCGGCACGAGGACGAGGGGCGCGGGCGCGGTCACAGGGACTGACGCGCAACTGGAGTGAGCTTCACGCGGCGGGGAGCCCGGGGCACGGGGCTCCCCGCTGTCGTTTCGTGATCGGGGATGCCGGACGAGGCGGGAGCGTCGTCCGCCTATGTTCAGTGAAGCTGACGCGTGGCATCGGCTCCGAGGGCGCAGCACCGCTTGTACTTCTGGCCGCTACCGCAGGGACACGATGCATTTCGGCCCGGGCGTGCCTCGCGCGTCGCGGGCCGCCGCGCGGACTTCGCCGAGGGAAGCGCGTCGGGGCCGGGCTGCCACAATCGAGCTGTCTCGCGCTCGATCCGGTCGATATGCGCGCGCTGTGCATCGGTCAGCGCCCCACCGAGCTCCTCGATCGCGTGCGCGATCGCGCTCAGCTGCTCCGCCGCGCAGATGGCACAGTCGGCCTTCGCGACCAGGTCATCGGACTCGAGCGCGCGAACGAGGTGTGGAATCGCCCGGGCGTCGCCGTACCTCGCGAGGAAGGCAGCGCCACCGACGGGACTCTCGTCGAGCACTCGAACGAGAGCAGCAAGAATCCGATCGTCGCGAGCCTGCGTTCGGACCAGCGCCATCGCGAGCCGGGTGCGCTCCGCGACATCTCGCGCCGCGTGGAAGGAGGCGAGGAGGGAATCCAGCGATGGCTTCGGGCGAGTCGGCATGAGATCTCCGGCGAAGAGGTGAGCCTCCCGCGTCGTCCAGTCTGCGGACGAAGGGTCCGCGGTCCCGACGGCGTGTCCGCCGCCATTCCGGTCCTGGAACGCGAAGCGACTCGGACGGCGGGTGCATGAGCAATTCGCGTGCCGTCGGCAAACGACAGGACTGTGCTGACCTCGCGAACTGCGGTTATGATTCAAAGGGATGACCGTACGGATCCACATGCCGGAAGAGGCGCTGGCGACGTTTTGCCGGAAACATCGCGTCAGCAGGCTCGCGCTGTTTGGATCCGTTCTACGAGACGACTTCCGGCCAGACAGCGACGTGGACGTTCTCGTCGAGTTCCAGCCAGGGGCCCGGGCCGGGTTCCTGAAGCTCGCCGAGATGGAGCTCGAGCTCGGCGCCATGCTCGGCCGGAAGGTCGATCTGAGGACACCGGGAGAGCTGAGCCGGTACTTCCGCGACGAAGTTCTAGCGAACGCCGAGGTCCAGTTTGCGACCTGACGACGTCATCCGGCTGCGGCACATGCTGGACGCCGCGCGCGAGGCGATGTCGTTCGCGGCTGGACGCTCGCGGGGCGATCTCGAGCGCGATCGCATGCTGGTCTTGGCGATAGTCAAAGACGTCGAGATCATCGGCGAGGCTGCCGCGCGGGTCAGCCCTGCGATGCAGGCATCACACCCGGAGATCCCGTGGGCGCAGATCATCGCGACGCGCAACCGTCTGATTCATGCGTACTTCGACGTGGACCTTCAGGTCGTCTGGGACACGGTGACGGATGACCTCCCGCAGCTCGTCCGTCTGCTGGAGCCTTTCGTGCCGTCGTAATGCGGCAAGGTGCGAGAACCCGCGCTGAGCGACTTCATTCACGGGTGCCGTCACGGACGACCCGCCCGCCGAAGCGACGAGTCCTGGTCGTCCGGGAAGCCCGCGTAACCTTCGGCTGCGCTCTCATCGTGCATGCGTCGAGGCTAGCGGCAGTACGGACACGCTCGATCGCCGCCATTGTCAACGTGAGCCGCGTGTCGTGTGGTGCGTCCTACTTCCCGCCCGAAAGCCGCTTCCACGCAGCCAGGTACCGCGCCATCCGCTCCGCGTCCGCGTCCCCGAACGTCGCGAGCCTGCGAACGTCCATGTTGTCGAGGAGATCTGCGCGCTTCACCGTCGCGGCGAGCTCATCGAGGGAAACGCGCTCGATGAACGCTGCGTAGTCCTCTCCGGGCCGCTTCGTCAGCGCAACGATCGCGGTCACCTCTCGCTCTGGGTACCCGCGCCGTCGCAGTTCGTCGGGCGTGATGTCCGTGTCCTCGAGCACGTCGTGGAGCACGGCGACGCGCCGCGCCTCGTCGGTGGTCATCGCGAGCATGACGCGGAGCGGGTGGAGGATGTACGGGGCGCCGCCCTTGTCGACGGCGTTCCGGTGCTTCCCGGCCGCGAGCGCGACTGCGTCCGCGACGGTGGGGGTCTGCATGGCGAGTCTCTCCTGTGTGCGGGTCAAGTCTCGGCTGCCGGCAATCCACGGGCTCATTCCACGTCACCTCGGAACTCGTGGACGAAACGCTCCTGCGCGGCGTTCTCGATCGCGCGACCGCGGGCTGCGCGCACGACGGCAATGGCCTCCGCGGGAGGCGTGCCGCGCGCGACGAGGCAGGACGCGGCGATGGTGCCCGCTCGCCCGACGCCGCCCCAGCAGTGCACGACCACGTCCTGCCCCCGCTCGAGCGCGTGCAGGATGCGGCCCACGAGCCGGCGGGCAGAGGCGAGATCCGTGGGCGCCCACATGTCCGCGATGGGATAGTGAATCCACCTGAGCCGTTCCCGGCGCGCCTCGCCGTCGAGGTCGCCGAGCTCCGCGATCTCGAACCGCTCGAGCAGGGTCACGAGCACCTTCGCACCGTGCACCCGCGCGATCGCCTCCACGTCCTCGCGCAGCCGGACGTCGGAGTCGGGGTCTCGTCCCGCCACCCAGCGGCCGGGCGCGCGCGTCAGGCCGAGCCGGCCCGGAAGAGCGAGCGCGGACGCGGGGAGGTAGTCGACGCGAAGCGCGTACGGTTCCATGAGGTCTCCTTTCTCGTCGAGAGTGGGGCGAGGCCCGAGCCGACACACGGCTCAGGCCGACGCCGGCCCGGGGATCGCGAACGCGGGCTCCTCCTGGAGCGCCGCCGCCTCGAGGCGCGCCTGCTCGGCGCCGGCCGCGTCTCCGGTCGCCTTGGCGACCGCCGCCTTCGCCTCCCATGCCTCGCGCGAGGCGGGGTGGAGCAGCGTGACGGCGTCGGCGAGCGCGCGCGCCTCGGCCGGCTTCCCGGTGGCGAGGTGGTAGCGCACCATCGCGAGGTGCGACGGCACGTCGACGGTCCCACCCCGCTGCAGCAGCGCGTAGAGCCGAGGCGTCGACGCATCGTCCGCGGCGCGCTCCAGGTCGGCGAGCGCCGCCTGGATGCGACCGGTGATCACCTCGAACGAGTGGCGGAACGGGGGCACCAGCGGGTCCTTCCCGATGGCGATGCTGATCTGCTCGAAGGCCATCTCCATCTCTCCCGAGTAGTCGCAGGCCACCGCGAAGGCCCAGTGCAGGTGGGCGGAGTCGAGCCCCACCTTGCGGGCCTCGGCGAGGACCTCGCGGTACACGCTCACCGCCTCGTCCGCCCGCCGCTGCTCCACGAGGTCGTAGGCGCGGCGCATCTCTCCCAGCAGTCGGTCCGTCGTCTTCCTGGGGGGCATCTCGTCTCCTCCTGCGCCGTCGCGGCGTCGTCGGTTGCGGACCGGTCGATCCCGGGCCGGTGAACGCTTCAGGACTGCCGTGCCGGACGCGCGGGGGAAGCCGCCGCGTGCCCGGAGCGCTCGTCGCGAGCGAGGGCGGTCGCGCGCGCGAGCGCCGCCTGCGCGCCGTCGAGGTCGCCACGTCGAATGCAATCGCAGGCGATGGCGAGGTGCGAGGCGACGCCGAGCGGATAGCAGATCATTGCGCAATCGTCTTTCCCGGGACGCACGGGTCCCGTCCCGCTGCCGGGCAGCGGGTTCGATGGTCTGGGCGAGGACAGGGGCGCCGGCAGGAACACCCTACACGGCGCACGGACAGGCCGAACCGGGCGCAGGCTGCCCGGGCGACCCGTACGGCCGACGTGGCATCGCTGCGCCCGTGGGGCGCCGCGAGGATCACGCCCGGGGTCCCGGTTACGTCGCTCTCTCGTGGGTCATGGGGCCTCCATCGCAGGCGGCATTGCCACATCCCCGGGATACCGGGAGCTGGCCGAGGGTCATCGGGCCGCCGCCCTCGCCTCGTCTTGATGGAATGACATCGAACATCGGAGGCACGTATTTATACCATTCGTGGAGAAATGTCAATCTGCGGACCAATCGTGCCCAATAGGGAGCTCACCGTTCATCCCGGTGTCCCGCCCTCCCGGGACGAGCTGCAGAGCCAGCCGCTTCCCGGCCGGTGAGGTCCGGCTGCCCGGCGACTCCCATCACGACCCGCACCTCGTGCGTCCCGCCATCGTCGACGAGCGGGATCGCCCGCGGATCGACCGCCACGCCGTCCAGCTCCGCGAGGGCGATCCCGCGGCACCGCCGCTCGAAGTTGTCGACCGTGATCTCGTACCGCGTCGACCCGAGCCGCCAGGTGATCCCGTAGCCGGGCCAGGACGCCGGGATGCAGGGATCGAGCTCGAAGGTCTCGCCTTGCCTCCGGAGCCCGAGGATGCTCTCGAGCCCGGCGCGGTACATCCAGCCGGCCGATCCCGTGTACCAGGTCCACCCCGCGCGCCCCGCGTGCTCGGGGTGGGCGCAGACGTCGCCCGCGACGACGTAGGGCTCTCCCCGATAGTGCGCGACGTCCGCGCCGGTGCGGGTGTGGTTCACCGGGTTCAGCATGTGGAACAGCTCCGCCGCCTCGTCGCCGCTCCCGAGCTTCGCGAGCGCCATCACGATCCACGCGGCGGCGTGCGTGTACTGACCGCCGTTCTCGCGCACGCCGGGCGGGTAGCCCTTGATGTAGCCGGGCTCCTGCCTCGACCGATCGAAGGGCGGCGTGAGCAGCACGACGACCTGGGCCCCTCGACGCACCAGGTGAGTTCGGACCGAATCCATCGCGCGGTCGGCGAGACGCGCCGGGGCGGCTCCGGAGAGCACCGCCCAGGACTGGGCGATCGAGTCGATCGAGCACTCGTCGTTCTGGGCCGAGCCGAGCGGTGAGCCGTCGTCGTAGTAGCCGCGCCGGTACCACTCCCCGTCCCAGCTCCGCTCGAGCGCCTCGGCGAGCCGGGCTGCCTCGGCGCGGTAGCGCCCCGCGCGATCGGCCTCGCCACGCGCCGCGCAGAGCGTGGCGAAGTCCTTGAGGACCGCGTGAAGGAAGAAGCCGAGCCAGACGCTCTCGCCGCGTCCCTCCCTGCCCACGCGGTTCATCCCGTCGTTCCAGTCGCCGCTCCCCATGAGCGGCAGGCCGTGGACGCCCGAGGTGAGCCCGCGCTCGAGGGCGCGCACGCAGTGCTCGAAGAGCGAGGCGTCCTCTTCCGAGACGCGGGGCTGGGCGTACGCGTCGTGAGCGCCCGGCGCGAGCGGCTCACCTTCGAGGAACGGGACGCGCTCGTCGAGCACGCCGGCGTCGCCCGTCGTGCGGACGTAGTGCGCCACCGCGTACGGCAGCCAGACGAGATCGTCCGAGCAACGGGTGCGCGTCCCGCGCCCGCTCGGCGGATGCCACCAGTGCTGCACGTCTCCCTCGCGGAACTGCCGCGCCGCGGCGCGGAGGAGGTGCTCGCGGACGAGCGTCGGCCGCGCCATCGCGAGCGCCATCGCGTCCTGGAGCTGATCCCTGAACCCGAACGCGCCGCCGGGCTGATGGTAGCCGGTCCGCGCCCACATCCGGCAGGAGAGGTCCTGCTGCAGGAGCCACCGGTTCATGAGGACGTCGAAGGAGTCGTCGGGCGTCCGGACCTGCACCGCACCGAGCGTGTCCTCCCACGTCCGCCTCACGGCGGCGAGCGCGGCCTCCGCGGCCTCGGCGCGGCCGTGGCGTCCGATGAGCTCCCGAACCTGCGCCACGTCTCTCCCCTCGCCGAGGAGAAACACGACCCGCCGGGTCTCGCCCGGCTCGAGCTCGATGGCGACGTGCAGCGCCGCGCAGGGATCGAGCCCCGCGCCGAAGCGAGCGGGGAGCTCCACGAGGCCGAGGGCGGCGGGCCGTGCCAGCGAGCCGTTCCGGCCGAGGAAGGCGGTGCGGTCGCCGGTCGCGGAGCGGAGCGCCTCGCTCGCGTGGGCGAACGCGACCCGGCCGGCGAACTCGTGGTTCCAGGCGTTCGTCGCGAGGACCGCGCCGGTCTGCGCGTCCTGCCGCGTGACGACGTGCTGGTTTTGACCGGCCTGCGGGGGGCCGAGGACCCACTCGCTGTACCCGAAGACGGAGAGGCGTCGCGGCGCGCCGCTCTCGTTCGTGAGCGTGAGGAGCGAGAGCTTCACCGGATCCGCGCCGTCCACGAACACGTCGAGGGCGTGGCGCACGCCGTTCGTCGCCCGCTCGAAGCGGGTCACGCCCGCCGCGTGGCGGATCACGAACCGGCCCGACGCGCCGGTGCGGGGCAGCGGCCCCGGCGTGGGCGACCACGCCTCGCCGCTCTCGTCATCGCGGAGGAGGATGGCCTCGGAGGTCGGATCGCTCACCGGATCGTTGGCGAACGGCGTGAGACGGTTCTCGCGGCTGTTCTCGGACCAGGTGAAGGACGACCCCGACGCCGTGACGACCGTCCCGAACACCGGGCTCGCGATGACGTTCGCCCACGGAAGCGGCGTCTCCTCGGCCCCCTCGAGGACGATGACGTACTCCCGCCCGGCATCGGCGAAGCCCCCTGTGCCGTTCCAGAGGGCGAGCGGCGGCACCTCGGGAGGCGCGCCGTGCTCGGGCGCCGAGCCGCGCCTCGCAGGCGGGGCGGGCGCGAGCGCTGCAGGCTCCGCCGGCTGGGGCGCGTGGCGCTCGAGCTGCTGCGCGAGCGATCCGGCTCCTCCCAGGAGGATCGCGCGGGCCACCGACGAGAGCAGGAGGCGCTCGGCCTCGCTCATCCGGTCTCCGCGCAGGAGGTACGCGCCGCCCGGCTTGTGCTTCCACGTCCGCCAGGGCCCCTCGTCGAGGAGCGCCGCGAGCCGCGCGTGCATCTCGTCGAGGTAGCTCACCGGGTGCTCGTTCAGGAGCACCACGTCCGCGCGGAGTCCCTTGAGGCGCCAGTACTCCTGGGCCTGGAGGACCTGGCGGACGAGGGGGAGATCCGCCTCCGAGACGATCCGCACGAGCAGGACCGGGAGGTCGCCGGAGACGCCGTGTCCCCAGAGCCCCTCCTGGCCGAGCTCGTTCCGGGCGAGGATCTCCGGGCCCGGCCGCAGCGACGCGTCGGCGTAGAGCACGCGCGAGGCGAGGCGCTCGAAGAGGAGGGCCTCCTCGCTCGAGATGCCGAGGTGGTGGAGCCTGCTGCGCGCGTGCGCGAACGCGAGCGCGAACGTGCGCGCTGCGGCGGTGGGGTCGTGGTAGCGCTGCGCCAGCGCGAGGGCCGTCTCCCGGCTCGTCGCCATCCCGGTCGCGAACGACAGCCTCACCACGCCGCCGGGCGCGAGCCGCACGCGCTGCCGCAGGCTCACGATGGGATCGAGCAGGATGCCGGTCGTGCCGGAGAGCGCGCGGCCGTCGAGCGCCTGCGGATCCTCCGGGCCGCGACCGCGGCCGAGGAAGCGTTCGCGGTCGCTCTCCCACTCCACCGGTCCCTGCGTCCGGCCCTCCTGGCCGATCACGTGCACCGCGAAGACCTCGGCGTCGTCCGGGGCGCGCCGCCGACGCCGGCAGACGAGCGCGTTGCACTCCGGGACGTACTCCGACTCGACGAAGAGCTTGCCGAAGGCGGGGTGGGCGAGGTCGTCGGCGGTCGGCGCGAGGACGATCTCGGCGTAGCTCGTCACCTCGAGCTCGCGAGGGCGATCGCCGAGGTTCGTCACCTCGAGGCGGCGCACCTCGACGTCGTCCTCGGGCGAGACCGCGACGTCGAGCCGGGTCGCGAGGTCATCGTCCCTCCGCTGGAACGTCGCCTTGTCGATCGTGAACGTGACGACATCGTCCCCGCCGGCCCGCGCGGTCGGCTGGTGCGTCGCGGACCACACCCGACCGCTCCGGACGTCGCGGAGGTAGAGGTACTGGCCTCCGAGGTCGCGCGTCGCGTCCCGGCGCCAGCGCGTGACGGCGCGCTCGCCGCAGAAGCTCGCGCCGCCGCCCGCGTTCGTGACGACGGCGGTGTAGCTGCCGTTCGAGAGGAACTGCGCGTGCGGGAACGTGGTGTCCGGCGAGCGGAAGCGGCGAGCGGCCGCCGGCGGCACCGGCGCGGCGACGCGCGCCGTCTCGTCCGGACGGGGCAGGATGACCGCCGCCTGGCGCGGCACGCGCTCCTGGAGGAGCAGCTCCGTCGCCTGCACGCGGCGATCGGCGTGGAAGCGCTCCACCATGCGGTTTCCCTGGAGCGCCCCCGCGATGGCCGCGAGCGTCATCCCCTGGTGGTGGGCGAGGTACGTCCGGACGATGGTGCCCGAAGGGCGGGCGCGCTCCGGAACCGCGTCGGACTCCTCGGGATGCCGTGGCGTGTAGTCCACCGCGTCGAAAAAGCCGTACTCGCCGAGGAGGCCTTCGCGCTCGAGGCGGCGCAGGTTCTCCGCGGCCGCGGTGGGGTGGACGAGCGCGGCGAGCGCGGTCGCATAGGGCGCGATCACGAGCTCGTCGGCGAGGCCCCGCTTCAGGCCGAGCCCGGGGACGCCGAACGCCTTGTACTGGTAGTTGCCGTGGTGATCGACGAGGTCGTAGGCGGACTCGGAGATCCCCCACGGTGCTCCGCGAGTCGCCGCGTAGTCCCGCTGCCGCCGCACCGCCATCCGGCAGCTCTCGTCGAGCAGGGTCTCCGGGAAGCTGCGCATGAGGAGCAGCGGCATCAGGTACTCGAACATCGTCGCGCTCCAGGACAGGAGCGTCGGGCTGCCGTGCACGCTCGTCACCGCGCGGCCCAGATGGAACCAGTGCTTCTCCGGCAGATCGCCCTTCGCGATCGCGATGAAGCTCGCGAGGCGGGCCTCCGAGGCGAGGAGATCGTAGTGGGCGGGATCGAGCCGACCAGGCCCCTCCGCGTCCGCGGCGCGGTAACCGATCGCGAGCAGGTTCCGGCGCGGGTCGTAGAGGAAGCCGAAGCTCATGCCGTCGGCGAAGGCGGCCGCGCGCTGCGCCAGGGTCTCCAGCCGCTGCAGCGGATCGCTCGGGCCCGCCTCGCGCGGTGCGGGGCCGCGACCGAGCGCGCGCAGCCCCTCGGACACCGCGATGAGCGCGCCGGCGAGGTTGCCGCTGTCCACCGTCGAGACGTAGCGGGGCGGGAGCGGCGCGAGCGTCTTCGTGTCGTACCAGTTGAAGAGATGCCCCTCGAGCCGCTCCAGGCCCTCCATGGTCGTGAGGGTGGCGTCGATCCGCTCGATGAGCTCGCCGGTGGGGACGAGGCCGAGATCGTGCGCGGCGAGGGTGGAGAGGAGCCCCATGCCGATGTTCGTGGGCGAGGTGCGGTGCGCGATCCGCTCGGGCACCTCCTGGAAGTTGTCCGCGGGCAGGTGGTGATCCTCCGGCCCCATGAACGCCTCGAAGTACTTCCAGGTCGTGCGCGCGACGCCGAGGAGGAAGCGCCGGTCCTCCTCGCCGAGCCCGCGGTCCCGCTCCCCGATCGGCTGCGACAGCCGATGCGCGACGAGCGGCGCGGCCGCCCACAGGACGAGCAGCGGCGCGGCGGCGAGGAGCGCCTCCGGACGCCACACCGCGACGAGGACCGCGCTCGCGAGCGCGATCGCGGGGCTCGCCGCCATGGCGACGAGGAACGATCGCCTTCCGAGCCCCGTCCCTCGCGCGGCGCTCGCGGCGGCGGTCTCCCACTCCAGCAGGCCACGCCTCGTGATCGCGAGGCGGACCAGCGTGACGACGATGGCGTGCACCATCTCGCAGGCCTGGTTCGCGAGGAAGGTGACCTGGAGCAGGACCCGCGCCGCCGTGGCCGCCCCGTCCTCGTAGAGCCCGCGCACGAACGCCCGCATCGGCTGGTGTCGCCTCGGTCCGCCGAGGGCCTCGAGCGCGAGCGGGAAGAGCGGGAACGCGAGGGACGTCACGATGGCGGCGGTCCAGAGCACGGCGCTGCCCGGGAGCACGGTCCACGCGGCGAGGAGGAGGACGAGCGTCGCGGGCGCGAGCAGCGCGCGCCTCAGGTTGTCGAAGATCTTCCAGCGCGCGATGAGCGGGAGGCGGTTCCGGGCGAGGCCCTGCGTCGTCCGCACGAACGGCAGGAGCCAGCCGAGGATCTGCCAGTCACCGCGCGTCCAGCGGTGCTGGCGGCGGGCGTGGGCGAGCACGCTCGAGGGGTAGTCGTCGACGACCTCGACGTCCGTCACGAGCCCGGTGCGGGCGTGGAGGCCCTCGAACAGATCGTGCGAGAGGAGGGTGTTGTCCGGGACGCGCCCCGCGAGCGCCGCCGTGAAGGCGTCCACGTCGTAGAGCCCCTTGCCCGTGAAGCTGCCCTCGCCGAAGAGGTCCTGGTAGGTGTCCGAGACCGCGGTCGTGTACGGGTCCAGGCCGGTGTGGCCGGCGAAGATCCGGGCGAAGCGCGAGCCGGCTGCGCTCGAGGTCGTGACGCTGACGCGCGGCTGCAGGATCCCGTAGCCCTCGGTGACGCGGCCGGAGCGGCGGTCGAGCACGGGGCGGTTGAGGGGGTGGGCGATGACGCCGACGAGCTTCTTCGCGCCGTCCCGGGGGAGGCGGGTGTCCGAGTCGAGCGTGATGCAGTAGCGCACGCTGGGCAATACGCCGACGTCGCCGACCTGCACGTCGTAGCTCGTGTCGGTCATGCCGCGGAGGAGGCGGTTCAGCTCCTCGAGCTTTCCACGCTTCCGCTCCCAGCCCATCCACACGTCCTCTGCGGGGTTCCACTGGCGCGTGCGGTGGAAGAGGAAGAACCGATCGTTCCTTCCCTCTCCCAGCCGGGCGTTCAGCGCCTCGATCCCGTTCCGGGCGGCGGCGAGGATGGCGGCGTCCCCGGGCTCGTCGCGGCTTGCGGCGTCGGTGAAGTCCCCGAGGATCGCGAAGTGCACGCGGGGATCGAGGTTCCCGAGCGCGAGGACCTCGAGGTGCTCGAGCTGCCGCTCGACGCCCGCGACGCTCGTGAGCAGCGTCGGGACGACCACGAGCGTCCGGGCGTCCTCGGGGATCCCCGCGGTGAGGTCCAGGCGTGGGAGCCGTCGGGGCGGAGCGAAGCGCGCGGCGAGGCGCTGGACGAGCGCGATGGCCACGTCGCTCGCGGGCAGGACGAGGAGCAGCGCCACCCCGAGCTGCGCCCACGGCGAGCCGCCCGCGTGCCGCGCGTACGCGGCTCCGGCCAGGGCGAGCGCCGCCGTCGCGAGCGCGATGGCGCCGAGGTACGCCGCGGTCGCGTGCGCGAACGCGAGCCGCCGCAGGGACTTCCGCGGACCGGGCCGCCAGGCCACGTCGGCCTCGAGCTCGCGGCGCCCCTTCCCGATGAGGTGATACCCGACGTGCGCGGCGCGCGCGCCGGGACCCTCGACCTCGGCGGCCTCCCGCGCGCTCTCGACCGCGCGCAGCGCGACGCGAACCTCGGCCTCCGCGGTGCCCCCGGCGAGCTCCTCGACCGCCTGCCGGTAGCGATCGCGGGAGAGGAACTCCATCCGCGCGTGGACGGCGGCGGGATCCCGCTGCAGCACCCGCTCCACCAGGCTGACGCTCTCGACGAACTCGGTCCAGTCGAGGGTGGAGCAGAGCCGCAGGCTCGTGATGACGTTCGCGACGGACACCTGGGCGACGGCCTCGCGCTGGTGCTCGCTCCGGATGGCCTCCTCCGCGGTCTGTCGGTCGAAGGCGAGGTGTGCGTCGAGGTCGCTTCGGACGGGAGAGAGGCGCGGCCCGTACTCGCGCAGGCGCTGGAGGAGCTGCACGACGAACGCGGGGTGGAGGACGCGCGGCAGCGGCGTCGCGGAGCCCTTCCCCTCGGTCTCGAAGCGCGCCACGTACGCGTCCGCCTGGCGGCGGGCCGCGCGGGCGACGAGCGTCTCGTCCGCGAGCCGGCGGAGGTTCTCGACGAGCGCCAGCTTCAGCATGCTCGGCCAGGCCCAGAGCTCGCCGAGGGTGAGCGGCGCCACCGTCTGGAACGCGTCGAGCCAGCGCTGGAGCTGGGCGCGATCGAGGCGGCTGTCGCTGTGGCGGATGAGCTCGACCGCGAGCGCGTAGACGCGGGCGCTCCCTGCCTGCTCGCGGGCGGCGAGCTTGGGCAGCTCGCGGTAGTAGCGCCGCGGGAGGTTCTGCCGCACGTCGCGGATCTCCGACGCGACGAGGTGATAGTTGTCGAGGAGCCACTCGGCGGCGGGGGTCACGAACTCGGCGCGGCGCACGTCGCCGGCGAGCGAGCGGTAACCATCCCGCAGGACCCGGACGTTGTCCTCGAAGCGCGGCAAGACGGTCCGCGCCGAACGGCCCGACGGGTCCACCGTGAAGCGCGCGGCGAGCGAACGGGCGCGCTCGTCGAGGCGCTCGAGGCTGAGCAGCTCGTCGCGAAACGGCAGCAGGGGAGCGGCGAACGCGCCGCCGCGAGTCCTGCGGAAGAAGGACGACTCGAACCTGGACGAACCGAACAACGCCCCTCCCGACCGGCAGCGGCGCGTCATCGGGACGATGCGGCGGGGCTGATGACATCAGTCTAACGGGACGTTCGTCGCGGCGCCCCTGCGATATTCGCTCCAGCGCATCCGGAACAGCGCCGAGGGTTGCCCCGTCCGGGGAAGAGCGGGCTGGTGCGGAACCCCTACGGCCCGTTCGTGAGCAGGGTGCTGCTGCCGTCGACGTGCCGAGGGCGCGGGGCGCGCAAGGCGCTGCTCGCTTCCTCCTTTTTCGGAAGCGATGCGCTGCTCGCGTTCAGCTCCGAGAGCGATGCATCGATGCGCGGGAGCACGACCTCTTCCGTGTAGCGGATGAGGCTCTCCCCGACGATCGCGAACATCACCGCGCGCGGCAATGCGGCCGTGCCGCGGCGCAGCGCGTGCGCCATGAGCCTCCAGAAGAGCTGCCTGCGACGGCCGCGGATGCCGAGCCGCCAGATCGCCCGGCCCAGCGTCCCGAGCGATCCGTTGCTGATGCTGTGCGCGACGGCACGGCGCGGCTGCGGCGCCTGGTCCAGGTGGAGCGCGCAGCGCCGGTAATATGCGGCGGGTGAATACAGCGACGCGAGGAGGCGACGGTACCCCGCGAGCAGCGCCCGCTCGTCGAGCGCGGGCACGAAGTTCGGACGTTCGAATGAGTCGCCGGACGGCACGCCTCGCAAGCGACCCTCCTCCTCGAGGCGCCGCCACAGCCGCGTTCCCGGGAGGGCGATCAGCAGGTTCACCATGGCCCGCGGGATCGGCAGGCCCGAGATGAACGCGAGCTGCCGATCGAACATGTCCGGGCCATCGGTGTCGAAGCCGATGATGAACCCCGCGTAAACCTCGAGCCCCGCCCGTGTCAGCTCCTCGACGGCCTGCTCCTGCGGCATGCGCAGGTTCTGCGTCTTTCCCGCCTGCGCGAGCGCCGTGCGAGAGGGTGTCTCCAGACCGAGGAAGACCTGCCCGAATCCCGCGTCGACCATGGCCTTCACCAGCTCGGGGTGCATCGCCAGGTCGACGGACGCCTCGGTGCAGAACGCGAACGGAAAGCCGTTCCGCTCCTGCCACGCTCGGAGCGCAGGGAGCAGGCGCGCGATCGCGCGCCGGTTCCCGGCGAAGTTGTCATCCACGAAGAACAGCGTGCCGCGGGCACCCAGCGCGCGCAGGGCGTCGAGCTCGGCGAGGACCTGATCCGGCGGTTTGACCCTGGGTACGCGGCCGAAGATCTCGATGATGTCGCAGAACTCGCACCTGTAAGGGCAGCCGCGCGAGAACTGAAGCGCGTGGCTGCCGTAGCGGGAGAGGTCGAGCAGATCGAAGCGCGGCACGCGAGCGAGGCGCAGGTCGGGGCGATCGTCACGTTCGGGCGACAGCAGGCGCGGCGAATCGGGCGCGGGCGACTCGAGCACGCGCACGAGCAGGTCGAGCCTCCCCTCCGCCTCTCCGCAGAACACGTGGTCGGCCTCCTCGAAGAGCTCGGGCGCGCTGCTCACGGCGGCGCCGCCCACCACCGTGCGACGGCCCATGGCGCGCGCACGGCGGAGGACCTCCCGCACCGATGGCGCCTGCACCAGCAGGCCAGAGACGAGCACGGCATCGGCCCACGCCAGATCGGCGTCGTCGAGCGGGCCGACGTTGAGGTCGCGGAGGCGCAGCTCCCAGCCGTCCGGCAGGAGCGCGGCGAGCGTCGCGATGGCCAGCGGGGGAAAGGTGGCGTCCTTCCGGATGATCGGCAGGGCGTGCTCGAAGCTCCAGTAGGTTTCCGGGCTGCGGGCTTGGACGAGGAGGGCGCGCACGGATCGATCGTAGACGAGCCAAGCCATGCGTCCGTCACGCCACGCGGGTCGAGAGAGGGGACGGCCCCTGGAGGGCGAGCCCTCGGTGGAGGGGACTTCCGCGCGGGTGAGACAGAAGATCCAGCGGCGCGGCACGCGGACGCATATACATCCACCCAGCAGTCGCCCCTCACCCGCATCTCGCTCGCGCCGTGGCGGCTCCCGGAGCCAGCACATGGCGACGACTCACGCTCAGCGCGATCGCGCGAGCTCGGCTGCGCACGTCGCCGAGGACGCCACACAGAAGAACGGGGTGGTGCTCACCCCAGACGACCTCGCTCGGCTGCTCGACCTGTCTCGAGCGCTCGCCGTTGCCTGCGAGCACGCGGACATCGCGGTCATCGCGGCCGAACGAGCGGGTGCGCTCACCGGCGCGTCCGTCACGCAGGTCATGGAGCTGCGCGATGACGCCACGCTCGCATTGGTTGCCGAGGCGACGGGAGCTGCGGCGACCCGTCGCGACGAGGAAGAGGCCTCGATCGGCTCAACGGGGCCAGAGCAGCATGCCGCCCGCGCCGGCGCGCCGCTCTGGATCAGCTCGCTGGCGGAAGCACCCCAGCACTACCCGGGCATCGAGTTCGACGCACTCACCGGGGGACCCTTCGGCGCGTCGTGGGCATTCCTGCCTCTCGTCGCGGACGATGAGACGAACGGAGTCCTGACGCTCGCGTTCGACGCAGAGCAGGAGTTCGACCCCCACGCGCGCGCATTTCTTGGCGAGGTCGCGGCAGCATGCGGAAACGCGCTCGCGCGAGGAAGTCTCTTCACCCAGGAGCGCGCACGCGCGAACGCCTCGGAGAAGGCGCTCGCTGCGTGTGGGGTCCGGCAGCGCCGCAGCGACAAGCAGTTCGAGGATCGCACTCACCTGTACGAGCGGGAGCGCTTCGCGCGAGCGCGCGCCGAGGCGGAGGCGGTGACCGCGGTGCACGCGGCGGACGATCTCGAGCGGGTCCAGCCATTCACCAGCGCGCTGTTCGGTGCAGAGACCGCGAAGGACGTCGTCGCTGCGCTCGTGGACTTCGGTCCTGACGCATTCGGCGCTCTCGGCGTGGAGTTGACGCCTCGTGACGTTGCCGGCGAAGGCCGAGACGGAGCGGGGCCGCAGGCCGCCGAGGCGGAGGTGGCACGACTCGAGGAGCCGCTCTGGCTCGATCCGAAGGAGCTGGCCGTGCGCTTTCCGGAGACCTCCGCGGCGTTGCTCGCCCGCGGCGCCGGCGCCTGGCTGGGAGTACCTGTTCCGGACGAGGACTCGGCCCACGCGGTGCTGTCGATCGCGTTTCCGAAAGAGCGCGCGTTCACTCCAGGCGATCGCACGCGCCTCCTCCTCCTCGCGAGCGAGAGCGCGTCGGTGCTTGCGCGATGCGCCGCGCGCGAAGCCGCTGCGACCCAGGCTGACATCGCTAAGCCTGCGAGCGCGTTCGTGGTGCAGTACGAGGAGGACGGCGCCACGGGGCCGGTGACGCGCGTGCTGGGGGTCTTCTCCTCCGAGGCGACCGCGCGCGAGGCATTGCGGGAGCTCGACCGCGCGCGTTCCCTCGTGTGTCACGCGTCGATCACCTCGTGGAGCCTCGACGTGACCCGTCCCCTGACCTCGGTCGAGATCGACCTGCCGGGGTGACGGCGTGCACGCATCGGCGGGGACCACCTGCCGCAGCGGAGCTCAATTCCCGGGCGCGAAGCAGGCGTCGCCAGCGCGGGCGCGCGACGTCGCGACGCCGCGCAGCTCGTCCATGAGCGCCTTGACCGGCACGACGCCCTCGACGCGATAGGCGTTGCTGCCGACGGTGTAGAGCGGCTCCTCGTCCTCGGGGTTGTAGCCCGCCGAGCTGAGCAGCCCGTTGCAGATGCAGAAGTAGTGGTCGCCGTCTTCCTTCGCGAGGCAGCGATTGAACTTGCCGTCGCCGTCCTTGAGCAGCACGTACCCCTTGTTGCAGGCCGGCTTGCGCCTCCCCTCCAGCGTGGCGCGGAACATCGGCGACTGCTTCAGGACCCTGAACGGTAGGCCGCACGGCGACCCGGGATCGCGGGTCACCACGATGTCGTCCTGGGTCGCGTTCACGACCGCCTGCTTGTAGGCGTCGTCGGCGGTGCTCTCCTCCGTCGCGAGGAAGCGCGTCCCCATCTGCACCCCGTCGGCGCCTTGCCGGAGGATGCTGACGATGTCCTCGTGCGTGAAGATGCCGCCGGCGGCGATCACCGGGAAGTCACCGTGCCGGCGCGCCATGTCCTTCACGGGCGGGAGCAGGGCCTCGAGCGTATTCGAGGGCAGGCCGATCTCGTCGAACTTGAAGCCGAGGTGGCCGCCCGCCAGCGGGCCCTCGAGCACGACGGCGTCCGGGCGGTAGCCGAGCTTCTCCCACTTCTTGATGATGATCTCGAGGGCGCGAGCCGAGGAGACGATCGGGATGAGGGCGGTGTCGCGCGGCGCCTGGATGGCGGGCAGCGACGTCGGCAAACCGGCGCCCGAGATGATGGCGTCCGCGCCGGCGTCGATGGCGCCCCGGACCGAGTCGGCGAAGTCGCGCTGCAGGGCGACCATGATGTTGATGCCCGCGAGGCCGCCCTGGGACCTGGACGCGGCGATCTCCTCGCGCACCGCCTCGTACGTGCCGACCTTCCTGCCCAGCCGCTTCGAGACCACCCGATCGATGGCCGCGCTCGACACGACGCCGAGCCCGCCCTCGCGGGCGACCGCGCCGGCGAGGGGGTGAAGCGACACGCCGACGCCCATGCCCCCCTGCACGATGGGCACGCTGAGCTTCTTGCCCTTCACGAAGAGTGGCGGAAGGGCGGGCCGGGATCCCGGGCGAGGCTTCGTCCCCGGGGTTGCGTCTTCGATTCGCATGTCCGCTCCGTGCTGGTGAGGCGAGTCGATGCCGCGGCGGCTCGGAGCGCCCGGCGCAGGCCGGAGGCGCCGCGGCGCGAACGGGTTACTGTCCAGTAGGTTACCATACCGTAACAAGCGCAGCCCGCCCGGCGCAAGGGGCACACCGATGCGAGGGTGCGAGCGTCCAGGCGCCCTTACGATTGAGTAGGTTACTTAGTGGTAATACGATCCTCCCATGTCTGAACGGGGTCGACGACTCACCGCGGCGGCCCGTCGCGCCCAGCTCATCGACGTGGGGCGCGCGGTGTTCGCGAAGCGCGGGTACGAGGCGACGTCGGTCGAGGAGATCGCGGAGCACGCGAAGATCTCCAAACCCATCATCTACGAGCACTTCGGGGGGAAGGAGGGGCTCTACGCGGTCGTGGTCGATCGCGAGATGGAGTACGTGGTGCGGCGGATCGCCGAGGCCATCGCGACGGGCTCGCCACGTCAGCGCGTCGAGCGCTCGGCGCTGGCTTTCCTCACGTACGTGAGGGATCACCCCGACGGATTCGCCGTCCTGGCTCACGGTGCGCCCGCCGCCTCGGCGACGGGTGGCATGTCGAGCCTCCTCAACGACGTGGCGGAACGCGTCGGCGACATCTTCAGCGCGACGTTCAAGGACGCGGGGTACGACCCGAAGGCCGCGCCCATCTACGCGCACGCGCTCATCGGGATGGTGACGTCGGTCGGCCAGTGGTGGACCGAGACCCGCGAGCCCAGCGTCGACGAGGTCGCGAATCACCTCGCGGCGCTCGCGTGGATGGGCCTGCGTCACCTGCCCAAGAAGCCGACGCTCGCCGTGAGGACCTGATTCGTGGACGACGACTTCGTGGCCAACCGGCGCGAGGTCGCGAGCCTGCTCCCGGCGCTGCGAGTAGGAGACGACGGCGAGGTGAGGCCATGAGCCCGGTGGGTGACGCGTCGAGATGGGTCACGCGGCTGCTGCGCTTCGCAGGGCGAACCCTGCGCGCGTTCTCGCGCAACCGCGGCATCCTGCTCGCCGGCGGGGTTGGCTACAACGCGCTGCTCTCGCTCGTGCCCTTCCTGACGCTGGTGGTGGCCGCGCTCTCGATCCTGTTCGACGAGGCTCGCATCATCGACATCTTGCGCCCGGAGCTCACGGCCCTCGTTCCTCAGCACGCGGACGCCGTCCTGCAGGCTGCGCGGACGTTCCTCGAGACCGAGGCGCCGACCCGCGCGCTCAGCGTGGTGAGCATGCTCTTCTTCAGCTCGATCGCGTTTCGAATGCTGGAGCAGGCAGTCGCCGCGATCTTCCACTCGTCGGGCCACGCCGCGCACCGGAGCTTCTGGGTCTCGGCCCTGCTTCCCTATCTGTTCATGCTGGTGCTGATGGTCGCGCTCCTGGGCGTCACCGTGCTCACCGCCGCCGTCGACGCCCTCGGCGAGCACCACCTGCGGATGTTCGGCCTGCAGCGCCCGCTCGCGTCCGGGATCAAGCTGCTCCTGCGGGCGTCGGGGTTCCTGGGGCTGGTCGCCGTCTTCGCCGGCATCTACCGCGTCCTGCCGGTGGTCAGGATCTCCGCTCGGCGCGCGTTCGTCGGAGGCCTGGCCGCGGCGGCGCTATGGCGGCTCACCGCGTTGTTCATGGTCTACTTCTTCACCAACCTCTCGATGGTGAACGTGCTCTACGGATCGCTCGCGACCGTCGTCGTCGTCCTGGTCTCACTCGAGATCGTCTTCGTCATCCTGCTCCTCGGCGCGCAGGTCATCGCCGAGCTCGAGGCCAGCTCCGCCGCGGGAGTGCGCTGGTACGAGAAGGCACGCGAGGAGACGGGCCGGGCCGGCGCCCGCCGCTGACGACGGCGACGCACCTCCTCGAGAGCCCGGTCATTGCGTCAGGGTGGCGTGGCTTTTCGGTGCAGACCTAGAAGCTGAAGAACTCGCCCGGTATCCCCTTCGCCTCGAGCAGTTCCCTGAGCCGGCTCACGGCGCAAGCGTCGTCTCGGTAGAGCCGCTCGAGCAACGCGAGGAGAAGGGCGTCCTTGTGCTCGTGGCGGACCTTCAGGAAATACTCGAGGTCGCCCCTCCCGAAGACCTCCCGGGGCGCCCGTCCGATGTCCTGCCCGGACAGGACCAGATCGCCCTTGTCATCGATAGCTGCGTCGACATTTATCGCGGTCGGTCCTTGAACACGCACCAGCTCGAGCTTCTTCGTGGAGTCGGGATCGTTCAACACCGTTGAGCCTCCTGTGCGGGATGTCAGAACCATCCCTCCGCGAAGAACGCGAGCAACGCAGCAATGGTCCGCTTCGACGCCGGGTCGCCGCAGCAGTTCCGGACGCTCCCCCACGCGCGGCCGTCGAGGCGCAGCGTTCCGTCGTCCTCGATGGCGCCCATGGCCCGGCCGCCCCGGCGCACGGTGCCGTCCTGCTCCACGCGACCGATGAACTTCCCGGAAGCGCGGATCGTCCCGTCGTCCTCGACGTCCCCGACGCTCCTCCCGTCGCGTTGCACCGTTCCGTCCGGCTGGATGCGCCCGACGCCGCGACCGTTCACGCGAACCGTGCCGTCGTCCTCGATGGTCGCCCAGGCGCGGCCGTCAACGCGTACGTCGAGCTCGGCGCGAGCGGCGACGGGGGCCGCTGCGGAGGCGAAGAGGGCGAAGAGGAGTGCTTTGCCTGCTGCCATGGCACAAGCATACCCGAGCGACGGACACGGCCGAGTCGACGAACACGGTGCCGAGAACGTTCGCGGCGGTTTGGGTTCGCTACGACGCTCTTCCGCCTGATTGCACTCTCGGCCAGCACCGTTTGACTCGCTTCCGCCTTCTGGCACCCTGTCCCGGTGCCGCCCCCGCGCCTGAACCCCGCCGAAGCGCCGCGCCCCGCCAAGTCCGAAGCAGAGCGAACCGTCTGGAAGGCGTTGAAGAACGGGCTGCCGTCCGGCTGGACCGCCTGGCACTCGCTCCGCATCCGCGACGGCAGGAACTACCTGGGAGAGGGGGATTTCGTCCTCGCTCACCCGCAGCGGGGGTTCCTGATCCTGGAGGTGAAGGGCGGCCGCATCGAGCAGCGCGACGGGCGCTGGTTCACGAATGGGATCCCGTTCGACACGACTCCCCTCGATCAGGCGCACGGGTTCATGCACAAGCTCGAGCAGCGCCTGAAGGACTGGAAGTGCTATCCGCCAGCATTCGGCGCCGCGCTGGCTCTGCCGGACACCGACTTCGACGAGCAACCGCAGGAAGACGTGCTGCGCGGCGTCGTCCTGGGACGGATGCAGCTGCGCTGGCTCGGGGAGGCGCTCCCCGGCGTCGTCGAGCGCGCCCTGCCGCCGCCGCAGCCGGGCACGTCCGGCTGGATGGACCGGCTCCATCAGATGTGGGGCGAGACGTGGGTCCCGGCGCTCTCGCTCGGCACCAGGCTCCGCTCCCTGGGCGAGCGGCAGTTCGCGCTCGACGACGTCCAGCTGGCTGCGCTCGACGGCCTCCTCGACAACGATCGCGTTCTCGTCCGCGGCGGCGCCGGCTCGGGCAAGACGCTCCTCGCCGTCGAGGCGGCGCGGCGCCACGCGGGGGAGGGGAAGCGCGTGCTCCTCCTGTGTTTCACGCAGCCGCTGCGCAAGTGGCTCGAGGTGCGGCTCGCCGGCAGCGGCGTCGAGGTCCAGACGGTGAGCGGGCTCGCCAAGTCCATCGCCGACGCGGCGGACGGTCCGAACCGGCAGGGAGATCTCACCGCGAACGAGTACTGGCAGGCGACCTACGAGCGCGCGGCGGATCTCTGCGAGGCGCGCTGGGACGCCGTCGTCGTGGACGAGGGGCAGGACCTCACCTTCGAGGCCTGGTATCTCGTCCGCGGGCTCGCCGAGGGCGCGCGGCTGTGGGCCTTCCACGATCCCGGCCAGGGATTCTGGCCCGATCGTGCGCCGGTCCCCGACCTGTTCGCGACGACGTTCCGGCTGACGCGCGGTCAGCGCTGCCCTGCGGGCATCGGCGCGCTCGCCGCGCTCTACGCTGAGGAGAGCGGGGACGAGAAGGCGATCGCGGCCGCCGTGCGCGATCGCACGATCGCGCTCGTCGAGTGCGCCGACGCCGCGAAGACGGCAGACCGGGTGGGGGAGGAGATCGATCGCCTGCTCTCGCAGGGCCTGACGCTCGCGGACATCGGGGTCGTGTCGCTGCGCGGCCAGACCGCGCCCGACGCCATCCACCAGCGCGGTCGCATCGGACGCCACGCATTCGTGCACGCGGACGATCCGGACATGGAGAGCCGACTCGTCGCCGACACCTTCCTGCGCTGGAAGGGGCTCGAGCGTCCCGCCATCGTGGTGGCTGACGTGGACCCTGGCCTGAAGCAGTTCGGGACGCGGATGCACATCGCGCTCACGCGCGCGCTGGTCGCAGCGCGGATCGTGGCGCCCCATCCCGGAGAAGGGCGCTGGCCGGGGATGGCGAGCGGCGCGAATTCGTGAATCACGCTGTCGTTCAGCCATGATCTCACGGGTGCTGCGCCCGCCGCCCGCTGACGCCTGGCCGGCGAAGTCGGAGCCCCTCCGAAGCTTCGCTGGGACGCCTTCCCCGCACTCGGCGTCCTGTTCGCGAATCATGATTGCCCGTCAGCAACGCGCGGGCCTGCACCACGGGTGGGTCACGTAGACCTCGGATTAGCGATATCGCACATCGAAAATCTGGCAGCCCGCGCGGGCGCACCGGGCGCGCAAGCGACCGATAATCGGTCCACTCGCCGCGGGCACGCCTGGTGCTGACGTGACCCGTCCGATCGCACGCCTCCGGGGATCCGCCCTGGCGCGATGTGGTCAGGAGGCGAGACCGCGGCACACGTCCCCACGCCGCGCCCGCCGCGTTCTCATCCGGACGCGGCGCGCGCGGCGCCCCCTTTACGGCGCGGCGCGGCCTCCGCAGCGGAGGTCGGCGCCGCCGAGATCGGAGACGCAATGCAGATGAACCGGATTCTCAACTCGCTCGCCGTCGGTGCGCTCGTCGCCGGGTTGACCACCAGTGGATGCGGTGACGGCAGCTCCCCGCCCGCGGCCAACGCGCAGGTCACCGCGGCCGTCCGCTCGGCCGCGACGGAGCTGTCACCTGGGGTCGCGCCCGAGCGGGCGGTGAAGACGTTCATGGACGTCCTCAATGAGCTGCGCACGGTCCCGGCGCTCGCTCCGCTCTTCGAGAACTACCGGGTCCCGAGGCCCGTGGCGCTCGAGGGTGACCACGGGAGCACCGGCCTCGTGCCGCTGCTCAGCGTCATCAAGGTCACCCGCGACCGCGAGGGGAACGTGGCGGTCACCAACCGCGAGACGGGCGGGCTGATCTTCTCGGCACCTCTCACGGACCTCGCCTCCGGCGTGTTCCATGCGGAGAACCTTCCGGCGGCGGTGACCCCTCCGACGGCGTGCGCGTACACGTACTCGGACTGGAGCGCCTGCCAGCCGGACGGGACGCAGACGCGGACGGTGATCTCCTCCGGCCCCGAGGGCTGCACGGGTACGCCCGCGCTCACGCAGTCGTGCACGTACGGCCAGCCCCCGGTGACCTGCTCGAGCTTCACCTACTCGGACTGGGATGCGTGCCAGCCTGACGGGACGCAGACGCGCACGGTGCTGACGTCCTCCCCCGAGGCCTGCACCGGCGGTAGCCCGGTGCTCTCGCAGCCGTGCACCTACAGCCCCCCGGCGACCTGCACGAGCTTCACTTACTCGGACTGGAACGCCTGCCAGTCCGACGGAACGCAGACGCGCACGGTGCTGACGTCCTCCCCCGAGGGCTGCACCGGCGGTAGCCCGGAGCTCTCGCAGGCCTGCACGTACACGCCGCCCGCCGTCGAGTGCGCCTCCTTCACCTACTCGGACTGGAATGCCTGCCAGGCGGACGGCACGCAGACGCGCACCGTGCTCACCTCGTCGCCGGACGGCTGCACCGGCGGCACGCCCATCGTCCAGCAGGCCTGCACGTACACGCCCCCGATCGACGGCGCCGCGCTGTACAGCCAGTCCTGCGCGAGCTGCCACGGGCCGCTCGAGACGAGCAACCTGAAGGGCAAGGGCATCACCGTCCAGCTGATCAAGGACAGGAACATGACGTTCGGCCTGACGGACGAGCAGCTGCAGGCGATCGTCAGCGCGATCGGTCCGTAATCGGCGCGCTGCTCCGCGGCGAGGCGGTCCGGGTCGCTCCACGAGCGGCCCGGATCGCCTACTCCTCGCGGCTAAACGAACTCGCTCGCTTCAACGCTGGTGCGTGCCTGGCCTTCGGATTCGTAGCTTGACTGTGGGTTAATGGGCAAATGGACGTTACCACTACGGTTTGCAGGAATCACGCGAACTTGCGGGCGCGGAGGTAGTCCACACGAGGGAACCCGAGTCCACCGGAGTCCACGCGAGTTTGGACAGGATCTGGACACGATAAACGGCTTTCGCCGGTCAAGAGCGGCGGCCGCAGAACTGGGCGGGTTTAACGGAGCCGCTGAAGCTAGGCGGTGTACTCGTTGGCATATCGCCCCTCGAACACTGGGCGAACGCAGCAAGAAACGAAAGCTTCGAGAAGCGTGAGTACGAACCCGCCGCGTTCAACCGGGAGGAGCAGGTTAACGCGGTCTGAGTTCTTCCGAAGCCATGCGTCGGCTTCTGCAAGAGTTGTCAATTGAATGCCGATGTCGCTCCCGTGGGCCAGCAGCGACCCAGCCAAGGTGCTTGGCGCGCTGCCAGTGTAGTGCTGGGTGGTGTATCGCGCGGCTGTCTTCGGGCCTGCCTTGCCAACTTTGAGAGCGCGGCTGCGATAGGAAAAGACGTACACCGCAATCTTCCCTCGGGGGAGGCGCTTCGGCGGCTTGTGTGGCGCGAGCAGCACGTCAACGGTGATGTCGCCATCCGAGAGACGTGCGTCCGCAAGCGCGGCGACCTCGTAGAACTTGGCCGTGAGGGCATCTACATACCACGTCGTTCCATGCACGCCGATGCACGCCCAGGTAAGCGGGTCAGACATTGGGCCGCTTCCGTGTGGCGCCGAGCATTGCCATGGGCATCGCTAAAACGGAGGATGACGCTGGTTGCAGGGATGACACGACGGGGGACCATACATCCGGCAAAGAGCATTCCGCTGTTGCAAAGAACGCCATGCGGGCGTCTTCGTCAAACCACGAGCGAAGGTACACGGGAATAACCTCGATGTCCTCGGGGATGCCTTTCCCACTCAACGCCGAAACCGGGTATACAAGCTTGTACTTCGGTAGGCGCGACGAGCTGTCCGGTCTGCCGAGCTTTGCCTCGACCACGAATAGCTTCCACTTGTCATCGCGCTTCCCGAAGAACACGCAGTCGACTTCCACTTGGCCGCCGACGTGCGGCCAAACAGCCGGGTAGGCGTCGTGCGGCCGAACCGTAAAGTCGTAGACGGAGGCTCCTCGACCTGGGGCGACGCGAGAGAACGGACGGTCAAGGCGGAGACTGTGGGCAAGTGCTCCGGACGCGATCGCAAGGTTGACCGCCCCGCCTTCTTGAAGAGTGCCGAGGAGCTGAAAGGGGTAGATGTCCAGGAAGCTCGCGTCCGGGATGAAGGTCGCCGCTGCCTTTGCAAAGAGCTCGTCGTCCAGCAGGAAGTAGTCCCGTGCCACTCCCGCCGGCCCAGCCTTCGCGAGCGCGAACGTGCCCACGCCAAGGCGGAACACCATCGCGCCAGCCTCTCTGAGCTCGGGGCGCAAACCGCCCCAGCTCTGGACGGAAACGAACTGTGCCGTCTTCGTGGCGGCCGCACGGTCAGGACCGAAGTGAGCGGAAACGTACTCGCGGAAACTGATCGGGTCCGTCCACGCGCGGCCGGTGGCGCGCAGCTGATCGAGTGCAGGTACGAAACTGATCCCACCGCAGTCTGATGGACGCATCGAGCGCTCGAATGTGGGCGGTCCGTGACCGGAGGGCTCGGACCGTCGAGATGGACCCGAGTGTGAACGTACCCGATGCAGGCGTCCCCCACTAGACTTCTAAGCCAGGAGCTCTGATGGAAGCCGACGAGGTGGGCGCTACCCGTATCCGTCGCGAGCGAACTGCCCTTCGCCGCGTGACGTGCTCGCGCCCAGTAGCGCTCGCGCTCGGAGACGGTCTGATCGTGCCTGGGACTCGCGTCCTTGACTACGGCTGTGGACATGGAGCCGACGTTCGGTTCCTCGCGGCGCGAGGCGTCCAATGCACTGGATGGGATCCATTCTTCGCGCCGCAGTCTGAGCTGTCTAACGCGCAGGTCGTCAACATCGGCTACGTTCTCAACGTCATCGAGAATTCGGCAGAACGAGCGGAAGCGCTCAGGAGCGCGTACGGCCTGGCGGAGGACTTGCTCGTTGTCGCAGTCCGGGTGGATCGAGCGCTCGATCACGGCGAGCCTTGCGCCGACGGCGTGCGAACTAGTCGAGGAACGTTTCAAAAGCTCTACACGCAGGACGAATTCAAGGAATACATTCAGCAGACGCTGGCCGCGCGAATGCACGTAGCGTCGCTCGGTATCGGTTACGTGTTCCGCAGTGAGAGCCTTGAGCAACGTTACCTTGCGAACAAAGCGTTCACTCGGCGCCTGGAGTACAGAGCAGATCTATTCGCCGAGTTCGCAGCGCATCCGGTCGCCCGTGAGCTGGTCCGAGTCGCGACTGCTCTAGGGCGCTTCCCCGGTGAGGCAGAATTTCCGGAGCTTGCTTCCCTGCAAGAAGCGTTTGGGTCACCGCAGCGGCTAGTTCGGCTAGTGCTGAGCGAAGTGGACCGCGACGCCTATACCGGTTCGCGGGTCGAGCGGCAGAACGACATTCTTGTGTACTTGGCGATGCTGAGGCTGCAGGGGATCGCGGCCCCGCCGTTCAAGGCGCTGCCACAACCGATCCAACAGGACATCAAGGCAATCTGGGGGAGTTACCGGGCGGCCTGCACGGAGGGAAACCGGTTCCTCTTCTCGCTTGGGCAGCCGAGCGTTGTCCGCAGCGCCTGTGCTGCATCAGCAGTTGGCAAGCTCCTGCCAACCGAGCTCTACGTGCACCGCTCCGCCGAGGACGAGCTTCCAGCGCTAGTCCGCGTGTTGATATTCGCGGCGCGGCGGGTTGTTGGCGATGTTGACTACGACATAGTCAAGGTGTCGATGGATGGTCGATCCGTCAGTTTCCTGTCGTACCCCGGATTCGATGATGAAGGCCATCCCGCGCTAGTGAGGAGTGTCAAGGTCCATCTCCCGACTGCCCGGTATGACGTCCGTGACTACTCGTCATACGCGAATCCGCCCATTCTTCATCGCAAGGACGCTCTGGTCACGGCCAGCTACCCCCGGTACCGTGCGTTCCGTGAGCTGACTGACGCAGAAGAGGCGTACGGCCTGCTCGGCCAGGGCGAGATCGGGTTCAGGGTAGGATGGGAAGCCCTGCTCGCGTCGCGGAAGCTGGTCGTCATCGGGCATGCCCTGGGGAGCGGGACGCCCGCGTAGCCTCAGCCCGTTGCCGTGACCCGCTCAGCCACCTGGCAGGCGCGCCGCTGGCGCGTCCCGTCCGACGTGCCAGCCTCGCATCCGCAAGGCTCGAACCACGCGAAATGACGCGCGGTTAGTGGCACCGTCAGCCCGTTCGAGTAGGCTGCTCCGACTTCTCCCAAGGTCAGGACCATGAGCCGCGCCGATGAAGCATCGCAGAAGGGGTCGTTCGCCGGGCACGAGACGTTTCCGTTCCGGTACACGTGGCTTCCGAAGGCGCTCGCCTTCGTGAAGGCTGATCCCGGTGGGTTCGGCGCGGACGATGCTTTGGTGAGGCTCGGTGTCGGGAAGAACATGGTCCGGTCGATGCGCCACTGGAGCATGGCGTGCGGGATCATCGCGGAGGATTCATCGGTCCGTAACAATCGCGGGCGTCATCTATGTCCTACCCCGCTCGGCGAAAGCTTGCTAGGTGATGAGGGTTGGGACCCGTACTTGGAGGACCCCGGTACGCTGTGGCTGCTGCACGCGAATCTGGTGTCTTCTCCGGAATGGGCAACCACCTGGTACTGGGTGTTCAATCTAATGTCCCAGCCAGAGTTCACGAAGGTGGAGCTCGTTAAGTGGCTGCTCGCATACGCTTCGGAGCGGCAGCTATCAAGAGTGTCTGAAGGGTCTGTCAGGCGTGATGTAGATTGCTTTGTCCGAACCTACGTGCCGGCGAACCTGCCGAAGAAGGGTACCTTCGAAGATGCTCTTGACTGTCCACTCGCCGAGCTCGGCCTAGTGAGAGAGTTCGGGCGACGCACTGGCTTTGTGTTGTCGCGAGGCGCGCAGCCATCTTTACCGGACGAGATGGTCGCATACGCGATCGCGCGCCAGGCGGGAGGCGTGAAGGGGTCGTCTACGCTCTCGTTGGAGAAGGTGGCCTATTCTCCGGGCTCGCCCGGAAGGATCTTCGCTCTTGCAGAGGATGCGTTGCTGGCGAGGCTCGAGCGCCTCGACCATGTTACTGGCGGCCGCATGACCTTTGATGACACGGCGGGGTTGAGGCAGGTGCTGATCAAGGGTAAGGTCGACCCGACAATGATGCTTGCGCGCTACTATTCGAGTTCGCGGAAGCTTGTAATGGCGAAGGCGGTCTCGCGATGACGAAGCTGTACGAGCAGCGTCGGTGGCGCGAGCTAGTCGACATAGAGCCGCGTTACGAGCGCTCCGTGAACCTCGAGCGCGACTATCGCAGCAACGGGTCTCTCAACGGGTATGTTGTAACGCCTCTCGTGAGGAACACTTTGAGTCGCGTCGTCGACGGCTTGACGGGGCGCGGCGCGCGGGCGTGGAGTTTCACGGGGCCGTACGGTTCGGGTAAGTCGGCATTTGCTGTGTTTGCAGCTAATCTGCTCCGTGGCTCTGATGGGAGGCGGACCAGTGTTGCACGAGGCCTCCTCGCAAAAGAAGACCCCGCTCTTCATCGCCGGATCTTCCACTCCCGTTCCGTCCCGCTGCTCTGCCCTGTACTTGCGACCGGCGACCGCAAGTCGCTCGAAGCTGTGCTGCTTGGGGCTGCTGCGGCAACGGCCGCGCAGGTCTGGCGGAGGAATTCGCCACGACTAGTGACGACACTGAATCGGCTCGCCGCTAGAGCCGAGCAAGGTGAGCGGATCCCCTCGCGCGATGTCGTCCGGACCCTTGAGGAGCTTGCGGACGCCGTCGCGGCGTTGCGCGAGCACGGCGAGGGTTTGCTCATTCTCATCGACGAGGCTGGTAAGGCCCTTGAGTTCGCGGCGCATCACCCTGAGCGCGCGGATATCCACCTCCTCCAGGAGCTCGCCGAATCTGCCACTCGAAGCGGTGATCGGCCGATCATCCTCGGAGTTCTCCTTCACCAGTCGTTCGACCAGTACGCGGGACGGCTCAGTGTCTCGCAGCGCAACGAATGGGGTAAGGTGCAGGGCCGTTTCGAGGACGTGCCCTTCCAGGAAGATTCGGATCAGGTGCTGCGCCTCGTAGGCCTCGCGTTGCGCCGGCTGCCGCTTCCGCCCGCCGTTCGTGCTGGTTGTAACGAGATCGTCAAGGCTGTTGCTTCCGAGGCGAGCCCGAGAGCGGTTACGAACAAGCGGAACCTGGAGGAACTCCTAGGCGCTACCCTGCCGTTGCACCCCGTCACCGCGTTGATCCTGGGCCCGATGTTTCGGCTGCTAGCTCAGAATGAGCGCTCGCTTTTCGCGTTTCTGACGTCCGCCGAGCCCCTCGGTTTTCAGGGGTTCCTCGAAACCCCCGTGTTCGTCGACGAGAAGCCGAGCCTCTTCAGCCCAGATCGTCTCTACGACTATCTGATGAGTGCCTTCGGTGAACGCCTGTATTCGCTTGCCGGACGCCATTGGGCTCAGACTGAGGCAGCGCTACGTAGGCTGCCGCCTGACGCTGACGCGATCGAGTCGTCGCTCGTCAAGACTGTTGGGCTTCTTAGCCCACTGGCGGAAGCGACGGGGGTGCCGGTTTCAGAGCGGATTCTGGAGCTCTGCGTCGCGGATGGTAGTGCGTCGTCGCGCGCAAGGGTCCGTGATGCACTCGTCCGCCTCCAGGCGTCATCCGTCCTGGTGTTTCGCAAGTTCCGTAACTCGTTCCAGCTTTGGGACGGCAGCGACCTAGACATCGAGAGCAGGGTCCGAGCCGCGTATGCGCAGGTCGATCCACGAGCGCAGCTGTTGCGGACCTTGAATCGCATCGTTCCCGCTCGCCCGGTGGTCGCAAGGCGCCACCTGTTTCGCACGGGGAATTTCCGCTACTTCGAGGTGCAGTACGGAGACGAGTCGGTCGTCGGACGCGAATGGGCCCCCGAGGACTCGTCTGCCGACGGCGTGATCTTTCTAGTCGTTCCTTCGAGTGACGCGGCAGCGCGTGAGGTGAAGACTCGGCTGAACGACCCGCAGGCGTGGAGTGCTATCACTGACGACGCTAAGCCCGTTATCATCGGCATCTTAAATGAAGCCGCTCGTGTGCGCGAAATCGGGCTTGACCTGGCGGCGCTGGAGTGGACTCAGAGCCATACCGTTGAGCTTGAAGGTGACCCTGTTGCTCGGCGGGAGCTCGCCGGCAGAATCGCCGACGCGGAGAATCTCATCCAGCAGGAGATCACCGCCCTGCTGAACGGATCGCGAGAGTCCGCGTGGTACTGCAGAGAAGGGCTCCTTCTTATCAGTACCGGCCGGCAGCTCGCCGAAGCTGTTTCTGCGGTGTGTGATCGTGCTTACTCGCAAGCGCCGTTTGTCTTCAATGAGCTGCTAAACCGTAACCAGCTCTCATCAGCGGCTGCGGCGGCGCGCAGGGAGCTGATCCAGCGCATGCTGACGGCCAGCTCGCTGCCACGCCTTGGCATCGAAGGGCATCCGCCAGAGCTCTCGATGTACCGCACTCTCCTCGAACAGCACGGTGCGCACCGCGAGCGGAAGTCCCAGTGGCAGCTCTGTGAGCCCCGGGCGAAGGATGAGGGCGGTTTGAGCGCCGCGTTCGATACGATCATCGCGACGTTGGGAGGTGAAGGCGTTCGAGTCCCGCTGGTGCAGGTGTATGCTGCCTTGAGGAAACCGCCGTTCGGCAT
Organism: Anaeromyxobacter sp. SG17; assembly: GCF_022690695.1. NCBI lineage: Bacteria > Pseudomonadati > Myxococcota > Myxococcia > Myxococcales > Anaeromyxobacteraceae > Anaeromyxobacter > Anaeromyxobacter sp. SG17. The sequence goes on along the minus strand of NZ_JALCYX010000002.1, from coordinate 46,928 downwards.
GAAGGACGGCGTTATCCCGGTCCTCGCAGTGCTCGCTGTCACACTCGCCCATCGGGAGATTGCGATCTACGAGGAAGGCGCATTCGTTCCAGAGCTCACGCCTGCGGTTGTGGAACGCCTCTTGAGGGCGCCAGACCAGTTTGAGCTGCAGCGCTTTAGGGTCGCGGGAGCGCGCGCCGGACTGTTCGGTGAGCTCGCAGGCTCCGTCGACGACGGTCCTCTCCCGCTCATCCGTCAGTTTGTCCGCGAAATTCAAGAACTCACCGACTTTGCGCGAAACACGGGCGAGGTTTCGCAGCTTGCCGTTCGAGTGCGCGAAGCGATCTTGCGGGCCGAAGAACCAGGTACCCTGCTCTTCCGCGATCTGCCCCGCGCGTGCGATCTGCAGCCCATCACTACGAAGCGCACCAGTGCTGTACCATCTGAACTTGTGGCTCGGCTCACTGGAGCGCTGAAGGAGCTGAGAGGCGCGTATCCGGAACTGCTTCGTAACATCCAGGGCAGTATATTCAAGGCGCTGCAGGTTCCCGACGATGACGGCAGGGGGCGAGTGGAGCTGGCGGAGCGCGCCAGGCGATTGCTGCAGGTCGCCACGGACACTAAGTTGAAGGGTTTGCTAATTCGGCTCAGCGACGACGCGCTCGATCCTGCGGCCTGGGCTGTGTCCGTGGGCACTCTCGTTGTTTCGAAACCCCCAGAAGCGTGGACAGACCTGGATCTCCCGAGGTTCAGCATCAACTTGACTGTGCTCGCGCGTCGGTTCGCGGCATTGGAAGCTGCTTTCGTCGCTCAGGACACACAGGCGCTTCCGGCGGGAACCACCGTCGTGCGGTTCAGTGTGACCGAGGTGGGAGGCGACGACGTCGAGCGGGTAGTCTTTGTCCGCGAAGGAGAGCGCCGGATGGTCGAGGCGCTATCTCGTGAAGTGCGCCTGAATGTCGATTCTATGCGGGGCGACGTGTCAGGTGAGGCCGTCATTGCTGCGCTCGCCAAGGTGGCGAAAGACCTTATCGTCGAATTCCACGGCAACAACCGTGACGATACCGAGGTGGTACGGTGAAGAAGAGTGTGCGCCACATCCTGAGTCTCTCGGGAGGAAAGGACAGCTCCGCACTCGCCGTCTATATGAAGAACCGAGTGCCCGAGATGGAGTACGTGTTCTGCGACACAAACAAGGAGCTCGCAGAGACGTACGAGTACCTCGACAAGCTTGAAGCCTTTCTGGGAAAGCGAATCATCCGGCTGAATGCTGAACGGGGTTTCGATCACTGGCTTCGAGTGTACGGCGGATACCTTCCTTCCTCTCGCATGCGCTGGTGCACGCGGCAGCTGAAGCTCAAGCCGTTCGAGCAGTACGTCGGAGATGATCCCGTTGTGAGCTACGTAGGAATCAGGGCCGACGAGGATCGCGAGGGCTACATTTCGACTAAGCCGAACATCCAGGCGCGGTTCCCTTTCAAGGAGGACGGCGTCACAAGGCTGGAAGTTCTTCGCATACTGGAGGAGTCGGGCCTCGGGCTTCCGGAGTACTATCGATGGCGTACTAGATCCGGTTGCTACTTTTGTTTCTTCCAGCGCAAGAGCGAATGGGTCGGATTGATGGAAAACCACCCGGAGCTTTTCGAACTCGCGAAGAAATACGAGAAGCAGAATCCGGAAACCGGTGAGCGGTACACCTGGCAGCAGGGCGAAACCCTCGATGAGCTGTCGCGTCCTGAGCGTGTCGCCGAAATCAAGAGCACAAAGCGAGTAGCGGGCGCCCGGCCCACAACGCTCGCGCGAATTCTGGCGCCGCCGGCTGCAACAGACGACGATGATGACGGCGATCTGCCGTGCCTGATTTGCCAGCTATAGGACGCGGATGGACGAGGTGTTCACAACAGTACAGTACTGCCAGATCGCGTCTGCTCGTGATCGGGCGCTGCGGCTGCAGGATCGTCCCGCCGTTTACGCCTGGTATCGGCGTCTACAGCTTGGGCAGGAAGCAGGCGACGCAGAGCAGTTCGTCGCCGCCGTTAATGAACTGCTCGCCGCACGGCTTTCGCCGCCGCACGACGCCACGCTAGGGTATCTGTACGCCGTAACAGTCCAGGAGACCTCCGGTGGGCTTAGCGAGAGGGGGGCCGAGCTCCTTGAGGCCGTGTCGCGTTCTGCTGATGCGCGGCGGGAGCTGAGTGCGATCCTGGAGCTCGCCTCGCCGTTGCAGGCGCCGTTGTACGTCGGGAAGACGGTCTCCCTAAGGCGTCGCATCGCAGACCATATCGCCGGTGGGTTCGCGTCCGAGCTTAAGTCGCTGCTCGGGGAAGCAGGCATCAGACTCGATCAGTGCATTCTCAGGTATCGCTACCTTGACAACAGTGCGACGCTCGCCGCCGCGATCGAGCGTGCGGGGATCGGAGGCGCCGCGTCCGATGCCGTGTGCCTTCTCGTCGAGGAATTGTTGACGCGGCTTAGTCCTGCTGCTTTCGTTCGGCGCCCAGGCTAGGAGACATGCGTGAAAATCACGAAGACCGCGCAAGTAGAACTCACCCCGGAGCTCCTCTACCTCCGAGGTCAGTTCCACCTGTGGCAGTACCGCATCCCGTATTACCTGTGCGCGGTCCCGTGGGACTTCGCGAGAACGCGATTTACGCTCATCGACGAGCTGCCGAGCAGCGCCCGCGAGGAGTGGAGTCTGTCGGAGCTGTTTCAGCGTGAGATTGACTGGAAGCGCATTCAAACGGAGCTGGTGAAGTACCTGAAGTCTGAGACCCAGCCGCAGTTCTTCAACGCGCTTACGATTGCGCTACTCCCGCGCGAGGGCGACACGTTCGGTGGCGAGTATAAGCCGCAGAAGTTGCCTGCGATGGACGATCCGAACCTCGAGCCGGTAGCTTCGGTAGGCGGCGTCCAGCTCCAAGCCTTTAAGGACTCAGGGAACTCGGCCGGGAAGCTGCGTTGGGACGCAAAGACTACAGTCGCTGTCGCTGTGGACGGGCAGCACAGGCTTGCGGCGATCAAGGAACTCGGAAACCTGGCTGACGCAGCGAAGCGGGATGTGTCGTCGGTGCCGGTATTGTTCCTCGTGCCGGATCCGGCCGCAGGTCTGTCGCTACCCCCTCAACCAAAGGGGACGGATCCGATCAAGGCGACGCTACGGCGAATCTTCATCGACCTGAACAAGCACGCGAAGGACATTCCGCAGGCGCGAGAGATCCTGCTTGACGATCAGGACGTTCATCGGGTGTGCGTCCGACGGCTAGTTGCTGATCGCTTGACAGAAAAGGAGCAGGAAAATCGAATCCCGCTCGGGCTTGTCGACTGGATGTCCGAAGACAACAAGATCGACACTGGGCCGTTCGTCACGACGGTGCTGCTGCTGGAGGCGCTTGCGATTGAGGTGCTTGGGAAGCGTATCGCCCATGGTGAGTTCGATGATGACGAGGAGTGGGCGGACGGAATCGAGCAGGAGATCGAAAAGATCCAGAGCTGGCTGACGGACAAGTTCGATCCTTCGAAGAAGATGTTGGATGCGCTGATGGCGCAGGTTAGGCGCTGTTTTGATCAGCAGGTGCGCCTCGCCTGGACTCCAGAAAACCTTGATCAGCTCGCCGACCGTTTCGAAGCGCTATGGAGCCCGCACCTCTTCCGGATTTTTAGCGAGATCCAGCCATACAGAGAGCTGTGGGACTTCTGCAGGTCCAAGGGCTTGCTGAAGCCTGAGCTGGTGAACCTCTACTCTGCCCGGGAGATCGAGACTGGCGAGAGGGCGAAGAAGCGCGCGATGGAGATTCAGGAGGAGATCGTACGCAAGGTTCCCGACTGGAGCGCCACCGAAGATTTCTCGAAGCCGCTCGACGAAATCGAGGTCAAGTACAAGAAGGGGCGGTGGCCGTTCTTCGTCGTGTTCCAGAAGGCGCTCTTTCGCTCCTACGCGGAACTGCGGCGTCAGTATCCCGAGTTCGTGAGTGATCGTGGCGGAAATGGGCCTGCGCTTGAACGGTTTACGACGCTGTGGATCAAGGGAGTGAACCGACTTCTCGCGACTGACCTGTGCTTGCAGGACGCGACTTTTTCCCGTCCGGCGCAGGCGTTCTGGAAGGGGATCGGACTGAAGCCTGACGGAAAGGTGGACTACAGCAACGCTGGCTGCGAGAGACTGTCGAAGTGGCTGTCCGCGTGGATCGTCATGGGCGCGTTGGAGGACATACCGACGTTTAATGAGCTCCAGAAGGCGGACGACGGGCTCTCTCTCATTCTCCTAAACCTGCTGAAGAAGACGCCGGTGCGAAGAGGCTTCGAAGATCTGGCCAGAAGCCAACTCCCGGCTAACGCGTCGCAGGCGAAGATCGAGGCCACAGCGAGAGAGTATCTGGAAAGGCGTTACGATGCCTTTCGTGGCATGCTTGGACAATAATGGCCGCGATGCCAGCGCGCCTCTGTCGCGACACGGACGCCGACACTTACCGGACGCTGTTCGATATCGAGGCGTACCTCCGGTTGCTGGCCCGGTGGGAATTGCGCGGCCACGCCGGTCGTAGTTGGGCCGGTACTCTGAGCGCAACGGTGCGGTCTGATGCCGAGAGCCGGCGCGCGCAGGAGCTGGCGGATGGCATTATCGACCCGCTGGAGTCCGGGCTGCTTTCGTACGTGCATCTTTCCGACCTGAAGGACGTGTTAGTAGGTCCATTGTGGGCAAAGTGCTCGCGTCATTGGCGTGCATCCCTTGATATCGTCAAGAGTGAATTCAAGAAGCTGATCGCCGTGCGGAACAAGGTGGCCCACTTCAGGCCGGTCACCGACTGGGATGCGAAGGTGGTGGTCAGGTTTGCGGAGGACCTCACGAGATGGACCCGGCCGTATCGTAAGCTCCGGGAGTTTGAAGTGTCATGGAGCGCGCCGGGCGATGTGACGGAGGAGGTGCTCGGTCTCTTGCGGAAGCACTCGCTCGAGCCCGTTGCTGCTGAGCTTGCGGGAGTTGCGGTCCCCCCTGGTGACCAGTTAAGCGCGGCGGTTGTGGGGCACCATGTTGCGCTGCGGCTGAAGAGAAGTGCTGGTGCTCTAAGTTCTCAGCGGGTCACGGCGCTGCTGTCGCGTAACGAGCGGGACGTTACGATAGCGCGAGTGGGAGAGTTCGGCGGGTCGCTCGAGGTTCTAACGCCGGCTGCTTGCGGTTCAGATGCGATTGTTGCGCTGGCACGCGATATCGTGAGCTCCGCCGATGAGGTGGTGGAGGGTGTCTCATCCGAGGAGCTTGTGTCGGCGTTTGGTCTGGACCGGCACGAGGGTGTCCTCACGTCCGCCGTGACGTTCCCCGATCCCTATGAGTATGCGGAGGGGTAGTGACGTTCCCCCCGAAAACTGGACGGAAAGTGACTTCAGGACTTCGCTTGGTTGAGTCCCTCGCGGAAGGGGATCACCGATGCGGAAGTCGCGGTTCACCGAAGAGCAGATCGCGCACGCGCTGCGCCAGGTCGACACCGGGGTGCCGGCTGCCGAGCTTTGCCGGAAGCTCGGCATCAGCGAGCAGACGTTCTACGTCTGGAAGAAGAAGTACGCTGGGATGGGCATCACCGAGATGCGACGGGTAAAGCAGCTCAAGGACGAGAATCGGCGACTGAAGACCCTCGTCGCGGACCTCACCCTGGACAAGCACATGCTCCAGGAGGTCCTGCAAAAAAAATTCTAAGGCCCGCTGCGTTGCGACAGCGCGCCGATTGGCTCGTCGGCGCGTTCCACATCAGCAGGCAGCGGGCCTGCAGACTCATCCGGCTCGGCCGGTCCACGTACTACTGGCGGAGCAAGGCGACAAACCAGACGCCACTGCGAACGAGGCTCCGTGAGCTCGCCGCGGCGCGGCCCCGCTTCGGGTATCCGCGGCTGCATGGTGACCGCCCGGTAGACCGCATCTACGTAACCGCCCGGGGGTGGGCGTGTGGCGTGCGTGATCTCGGCCGGGCGATCCTCGCTGCTCTCACAAAGGAGAGGGCGATGCGCGAGGACGATCGGGCGAGGTGGACGAAGCTGGTGGCGGACTACGAGTCGGTGGATCTCAGCCAGCGCGAGTTTGCTCAGGAACGAGGGATCTCGCTCAGCAACCTGCGGTACTGGATCTATACGCTCCGCAAACAGTCGCGGCCGCTCGTGACGGAGGGCGCGGAGCGCTCTGATCAAGGCCCCGATCGCGCCGCCGCGCCGGAGGGCTCGCGTCTCGTGCCGGTGCGCGTGGTAGCCTCCGCGCCGAAGGCGCGGCAAGCGGCGGCGATGCCCGCCAACGACGGGCTACTCGAGCTGGCGCTGGCGTCGGGCACGCGCATCCGGTTCCCGGCGGGCACCGACGTCATGTACCTCCGCGCTCTCGCAGCCTCGCTGTAGCCCGTGCTCACCATTCCGCGCTCGGTCCGCATCTTTATCGGCTCGACGCCGATCGACATGCGGAAGTCCATCGACGGCCTGCTCGCGATCGTCCAGGACGAGCTCGCCAAGGATGCGTACTCGGGCCACTTGTTCGTCTTCGTCTCGCGCCGGTGCGACCGGGTGAAGATCCTCACGTGGGACAAGGGCGGCTTCGTCCTCGTCTACAAGCGACTCGAGCGCGGGCAGTTCAAGCTCCCTCACATGGACCCATCGACGATGGCCGTCGAGATCGACGCGACGCAGCTCGCGATGCTGCTCGACGGCATCGACTTCGGCCGCGTCCGCCGACCGGAGCACTGGCAGCCCCACGCGGATCGTCCGGACGGTCATCCCATGGACAAGCCCGCTCCGCCGTGATCTACAGTCACCGATGGGCGGCGGCGACCATCGGTGCGAGTGGCGAGAGCGGGCCGAGGCGCTCGAGGCCAGGCTCGCCCAAGTCGAGTCTACGCTCGAGAAGCTGCAGCGTGACCGGTTCGGCCCGCGCTCGGAGAAGATGCCGCCCGTCTCGGAGGCGATCCGCGATCCGGCGCGCGCCGAGACCGAGCGGATCGCTTCCCAGCAGAAGCGCTGCGAGAACGCCGAGAAGAAGCGCCAACTCGTCACCCGCAAGATCGTCCACGAGGTCCGCGACGATCAGAAGACCTGCCCCAAGTGCGGCGGTCACGACTTCACGACGCTCGGCGAGGGCAAGACAACGGAGCTGTACGAGCTCGTCCCCGCACGCGTCGAGCGCCAGGTCCACGTCCAGCATGCGGGTTCCGGCCCATGCCGATCACCGATTCCGGTCCAAGCCGATCGGGGATTCCGGTCGAAGCCGATCACCGATTCCGGAGCAAGCCGATCGCTGAACGCCTGACCCGGTGACTCGCCGTAGCGGGCGCTCGGAAGCGTTGACGCCGCTGGGTAGTCCGCCGCTGATGCCGCCTCCACAAGGAGGCGGGATGGCGGCCGAGAGGCTACCGATGCGGAAGCTGCGGGAGATCATCAGGCTGAGGTTGCAGGCCGGCCAGTCGGGTCGGGCGATCGCGCGGAGCTGCGGGATCTCGCCGAGCACGGCGCGCGAGTACATCGGGCGCATCGAGCTCGCGAAGCTCGGGTGGCCGCTGCCAGCCGGGCTCGACGACGACGAGGTCCTCGAGAAGCTGCTCTTCCCCGACGAGCACAAGCCGGTGTCTAACCGGCCGGAGCCGGACTGGGCGTGGGTGCACGCCGAGCTGCAGCGGCGGCACGTCACGAAGATGCTGCTCTGGCAGGAGTACAAGGAGGCGCAGCCGGCGGGCCTCCAGTACAGCCAGTTCTGCGACAAGTACCTGCGGTGGGCTCGGCCGCTGTCCGCGACGATGCGCCAGGCGCATCGGGTCGGCGAGAAGACCTTCATCGACTTTAGCGGCGACGGCATCGACGTGGTGAACGCCGTCACAGGCGAGTGCCACAAGGCGGTGCTCTTCGTCGCCGTGCTGGGCGCATCGAACCTAACGTACGTCGAACCGGTGCTGCACCAGGATCTGCCGACCTGGATCGGCTGCCACGTGCGGGCGTGCGAGTACTTCGGCGGTGTGACCGCGGTGTGGGTGCCGGACAATCCCAAGGTCGGCGTTACGCGCGCCGACCGGTACGACCCCGACCTCAACCCCACGTACGCGGAGCTGGCCCGGCACTACGAGGTGGTGGTGATCCCGGCGCGGCCGCGGCGCCCGCGCGACAAGGCGAAGGTGGAGGCCGCCGTGCTCATCGCGGAGCGGTGGATCCTCGCCGCGCTCCGCCACCGGACCTTCTACTCGATGGACGAGCTGCGAGCCGCGGTGGCGGAGTTGATGGAGCGCATCAACGCCCGTCCGATGCGCCGGCTCGGCAAGTCGCGGCGGCAGCTCTTCGACGAGATCGAGCGGAGCGCGCTGAAGCCGCTGCCGGTGCGCCCGTACGACCTCGCCGAGTGGTCGAGGCCGAAGGTGGCCTTCGACTACCACGTCGAGCACGACGACCACTTCTACAGCGTCCATTACTCGCTCATCGGCGAGAAGCTCGATCTGTGGGCTTGATCCGGTTTCGTGGACACCTGATGAAAGGCGTCTACGGTGTCCGACATGGCCGAAGGGCGGAAGCACCGGCAGCGGCGTAGGTTCACGGACGAGTTCAAGGCCGAGGTGGTGAAGAAGGTCCTCTCGAGCGGCAAGACCGCCGGGCAGATCGCGCGCGACCTCGACCTCACCGAGACCGCGGTCCGGAGCTGGGTGAAGCAGGCGCAGGTGGACCGGGGCAAGGGCCCGCCGGGCGCGCTCACGACCGCGGAGAAGGAAGAGTTGGCCCGGCTGCGCAAAGAGAACCGGGAGCTCCGCGAGGATCGGGAGATCCTAAAAAATGCGGCGGCCTTCTTCGCGAAGCAGCACAAGTGAAGTTCGCGTTCATCGACGCGGAGAAGGCCCACCACCGCATCACGAAACTCTGCAGTGTGCTCAAGGTCTCTCGCGCCGGCTTCTACGCCTGGTGCGGACGGCCGCCGTCCGCTCGCGCCGTCGAGGATGCCCGGCTCACGATCCTTGTCCGAGAGGCGCACGAGCGCAGCCGGCGAACCTACGGCAGCCCGCGCGTGCTGGTCGAGCTCGAGGCGCAGAAGGTCTTCGTGAGCCGCAAGCGCGTGATCCGCCTGATGCAGGCGGAGAAGCTCGTTGCGCGCCAGCGCAGGCGGTACCGCTCGACGACGGTGAGCGACCAAGACCAGCCCGTCGCCCCGAACCTCCTCGACCGGAAGTTCCAGGCGACTCGGCCGAACGAGAAGTGGGTCGGCGACACGACCGAGCTCTCGACCGGAGAGGGCCGGCTGTTTCTGGCGGTGGTGCTGGACCTGTTCTCGCGCTTCGTCGTCGGCTGGGCGCTCTCCGCTTCGAACAACCGGCACCTCACCGTGAAGGCGCTCGATATGGCCCTTCAGCGCCGCGGGCCGACGGGCGAGTTGCTCCACCACTCCGACCAGGGCAGCACGTACGCGAGCGACGACTACCAGGCGGCGCTCGACGCGCGAGGGATCACCTGCAGCATGAGCCGGCGCGGCAACTGCTACGACAACGCCGCGATGGAGAGCTGGTTCTCGACGCTCAAGGCCGAGCTCGGCGAGCGGTTCGAAACCAACGCGGCCGCGAAGGAGCAGCTGTTCGAGTACATCGAGGTGTTCTACAACCAGCAGCGGCGTCACTCGGCCATCGGCTACGTCAGCCCGGCCGAGTTTGAGAGGGCAGCACGGTTGCGGTTAGTGGCGTAGCGAACCTGTCCACCGAACCGGATCAAGCCCACGTCGCCGTTCTGCTCCTTGGCGCCGATCTCCGTGGTGCGCGGCGTCATCCCGAAGTGCCGCAGCAGCGCGAGGTACTCCGAGTTGAACGGCCGCCGGTGCCCCTCCACCCGCGCCTCCTCGCCGCTCGGGATCCGATGGGTCGCCGCCGTCGAGTTGTCGGTCTGGCTGAACTGCGGCACGCCGCCGAGCTGGAACAGCGCGGCCTGGATCCCTCGGCGCAGCGCGGCCAGCGACTCGGACAGGCACACCGTCGCCCACTGCCAGTGGAGAACGGCAGGGTGAACACGCAGAGCAGGTGCGCGAAGAGCTCGCCGGCGATGGTGACTCGCAGCGAGACCACCTCAGTGAAGTCCACCTGGCACGCCTCCCCTGGCCGGTGCACCTGCGTGAACATCACCATGCGGGCAGGTCCGCGCTGGGCGCGCCACTGGCGTACGCGACGCTGCAGCGTGCGGAGCTGACCGGGCTCGTAGCGCCCCGGATGCTCCTCGCAGAGCACCTCGAAGAGCGTCTTGGCCTCGAGGCCGGGCGCCTGCTCCAGCCTGGCGGCGAGCTCGTCCCAGAACTCTGCGAACGGATCCGACCGCGTCCGCCAGGTCCTCGGCGAGGCCATCTCCGACGGCAGCTTCGCCGCCTTCACGTACTTGCGGGCCGTCTTGCGGTCCACCCTGGCCCGCATGGCGGCCAGGCCGACCTTCCCGTGCTTCGACATCTCCTCCATCAGCTTCCTCACCTGCCCGTCCGTCGTCCTCACCCTGCCACGTTCTGCCGCGAAGGCAGGCGGTCGGGGCTAGGTTCCGGCGGGCCTCAGTGATGGGGAGGTGTAGTTGTCGCCGGTGGGGAGGTGTAATTGTCGTCGAGCACGATATGCTGCTCCGCGTCCAGACGCACCCCGTGTCGCGGATCGACGAGCTGCTGCCGCACAACTGGAAGCCACCCGAAGCCCAGCCGTCGGCCTGACGCTGGTCGGCGGCGAACACGAACAGAGACACGAGGAGGATCGAGAGCCCGCGCCGGAACGGGCGGCGGGACGCCTACGTCCACACGACCATTTCCGCCGGTTACGCTGCCGCACCCTTGGACGCCACTGAACCGAGCCGTCGGCCTGAGCAGGGTCGGCGGCGAACTCGGAAGATAACGATGACCAGGAGGGGGAGCCCCGCAGCGGCGCGGGCACATCGGAGAGCTAGGTCAATACGTCCAAGGCCGGGCGGTTACTGATCGGCCGCTCCTCGGTACGAGCGCGGGTTCACCGGTACTGCTGTCCGAGGAATTGGAACGCGCTCGTCACCCCCCGCGAGGTCCCTCTTCGATTTGCGCACGAACAGGCGAACAGGAGCGGTATCACGCCGTGCTTGGCAGGCCGGAGGTGGCGAAGGCCGTGCTCGCTGTCGGGGAACGGCGTAGCGGCGCGCAGTACCCGCGCCCGTTACGCGGAGTCCGCGACCCTTTCCGCTGCGAGTAGTCCTCGCTCCACTGCCATAGCCAGAACTGGATTCGGAGCTGAACCCTGGCCATTCGCGATAACGAGCCGGTACCGGGCCCTTGTGAAGCTTACGTACATCTCACGCAAAGCCTGCTGCTCCAACACCATGGACAACGCGTCGTTACCTTCGACCCGAGGCGGAACCACCCCTTGCTCGAGCCCGATGGCGATCACGGCGTCGAACTCCTGGCCTCCGACGGCCTCTGGCCTCGCGAGAACCACTGCGGGGCGCTGCGCGTCCAGTCGCTCGCCGCGCCGCGTGAGCACGCGTACTGGGAGATCCGATGCCATCAGAATGGCTTCCGTGGAGCCCCATCGTGCTTCGGCATGGCATACAACCCCGATTTGGCGCACGTTCTTCTTCCGAAGGGCACGAATCTGGCGGAGAACGAATTTCCCAAACTCTGCGCTGGATGCAGGGGTGACGACGACCGGCTTCTCAGCAAGCGGGTGCTCGTCCGGAATTACGGTGACGGTCTTTGCCGTGAAGTCCGGGAACTCGGCGCCAAACAAGTCGGTTGTTCGTTGCACGACGAAGAACGCAAGCTCGAGGATCGCCTTCGTGCTCCTGTGAACGGTCTCCAAAGCTTCGTCTGCCAACCTGTCGAAGCCGAGCAATCCCAGGCCCGCTGACGACGTCGCGCGCGTCTGCTGGGCTTCGTCCATCGCCAGTGCTACCGGCACATGAGGTGTGGTGCCGGTCGTCAAGAGCGGGAAAATCTTGCGCTCGTTTTCGTCGAACAGTTGCGTTTCATCCACGAACACGTGGTCGTAGCCGAGCTTCTTCCTCCGCATCTCCCAGATGGGAGAGCGCAGTCGCAGTAGAAGAGACATGGCGAGGTCGTCCGCGTCGAATACCTCGAGCTTCTCGAACACTTCGCGGTGATAGTGCTCGAACACATCGAACACGATATCCCGCTCAGCAGGGGATAGAGCGCCATGCAGGCGGCTGAGCCGACGCTCGGACTCGACGTACCGCTTGCGGTCTCGTACCAGACCGTGGCCCTTGATCGCTGTCGCAATCTCGTCCGCGATCAAGCCGCCCACAAGGGGAAAGATGGCTTCATTCTGAGAAGCCGACGAAAACACCTTGCTCTCTCGAATGCTCGCGGCGTGCTTTTCGTTCGCGAGTACTGCCCGAAGCGACTCCTTCACCTGTTCCACTTGGAAGAGCTTCGTCTCGTACGCATCTGCGTCGATGACCGGTGTCTCCTCTATGCCGAGAGTCTCGCGACTGTAGTCGAACAGCGTTTTCACGTCGAGACGGCGTTCGCTTCCTTCGAGGAACCGCTCTCCGCCGAGCGCGAGAAATCTAAGCCACACCGTGTTCTTCATCGCCGAGTTGTGAACGACGTACAACACGCGAGCGGGAGCCGCTGCCGTCTCAGCCGCAGTTAGTCGGCGCATAGCGAGCAGCATCATCAACAGCGTCTTGCCAGACCCTGCGGCCCCGACCAACCTAATGGGCTGCCGATCCATGTGACCCGATTCGAGAATTCTGCGCTGAGCTGCCGTGAGCCGGCTGTCCGGCGCAGTCCATTGTTCATACGTGAGCTCATCGATGGACGACGGCCCCGAGGTTTCTCCCACCCGCTCCAGCGCTGGAATCTCTCCGACTGGCCCCTCGGCGTCCGCCCGAAGAGCGCTCACGGGGGTGAATCTGTCCCTGAGATTCGCAAAGAGCGTCGTCTCGGCTTGTGGCCGCAGCATCGCCTCCGCCAACAACCCGTTCGCGGCCTTGGCGACCACATGCAGGGCCGGGGTCTCCTTAAGCGCTGCCTCACGAAATGCAGGCATTTCAAAAGTCGGGCCGATGCAGAGCACAGCTCGCTGCCGGGTGCTCCCGGTCATCACATCCGCTTCGACGAACGCAATGCGGTTCCGGATTGCGTCGGGGCCACGGCCAGAAACGCACGTGTGAACTCCGCCCTCGTGCGCGTGGTGAATGACTGTGGAAACGAGCACCAGTCCCTTCAGCCGTTGGCTGCAGACGTAGAGTTCTCGCTCAAAGACCTCTTCCACAAATGAGACATCCAGCAGGCCGTAGGGAGATTCGAGGCGCAGTATGCCCCACGGCTCCTCTCCCACGTTCGAGACGTAGTCAGCATTCCAAAGCGCAAGAACCCTTGCGTCAGCAGTGGCGCAAACACGAAGAGAGCCAATCGCGAGAACCGTCTTCGACAGCCCCGCGGTATCTGAGAGTTGAGGAAGGGCTTCTGCGAGCGCGCGTCGATGCTCTGGCTGGCTCAACAACCAGTCGGCCGTACGTTCCGTGATGGCGAGATACTTCATTGGCGTTCTCCCAGCTCACCAGCGAACGCGCTGACCGTTTCTTCGGAGAAATCGGGCGACCCGAGCCTGGAGTATAGAGCGATGTACCTCGTCAAGAGATCTGCCAAGAACCGACTCTGTAGGCGCACGCGCTTCGTCGGCTTCTCCTTCGCGAACGCGTCAATGCCTGGGCACAGCGGTCTAATCGGCTCAAGCGCGACGGACCAGTCGCGCATCTGCGGATCCATGGCCGTATCGAACACGTCGATCGGGGCAGACATCGGGTACCGGAACAGCACGACGGAATGGGTCGGTACTCCGGACCAGTCCAGATCCGCCTCGTCGCAGGGGAGAAAGTGCAGGTCTGTGCGGAGTGCGTTAGTAACGATGCGCTCACGAAGGTCCCGCCACTTCTTGTCCGAGAACAGCAGGCCAAGGTCTGCCAGCGAAGCCGTGCGCGCATTCGAGAACACAACTGCGACGTGGCGTAGGCCAGCCGCGACTCGGGCGAGTGCCTGTTCGGCGAGCTGCACGCCGGACGCCTTCGCGTTCTCGAGTGCCGCTCGAAGTGCATCAGCATCCTGCTTCCGAAGCGCACGTGGGAACCGGGGAAGTCCCAGGTTCCGACCCGCTTCGAGTTTGTCGAGGCAGGTGTTCATCTCGGCACGCACTTCGGCGAGAAACCCTGTCGTCGCGAACCAAGCGTGGACCGGGATGACCGGTAGATACGTGAGGGTCTCGACCTTCCGGTTCTGCAAGTCGCACGCGGGCGTTACGATGATCCCGGAAACCGACGGCCATTTGAGGAGGCCGTGAGTTGGCAGCCCACACCAAATGTCGCCCGGCCGGTGCTCCGGGTCCGGCAGGTGGTCAAAGTACTGCCGTGCGGTCACCTTCGGCTTCAACGGCCGCCCCCTCGTGTTGGCCCAGGTTCCGAAGGTAGATGATGATCTGCGAGCGGGCAACCGCCTGAGCGCTCGCGTGCGCGACGCAGGCCCTCGCCGTGGGACACGCTCGTGCAGTCCAGCTCTTTGGTCCCATCCTGGCATGCCGCTATCGCCGGATGCGACGCTCGGCGGACGTCGCGTGGGCGGCGGTCGAGCGGCGGACGCCGCAACAGGCGCGGTGGCGCGCCGGCTATCGGCGCGCCGGATGATCCGAAGTGCCGCTCGCGTCGGCCGTCCATGCCGCCCGGTCGCGCCAATCGGGGTCAGCGCCTCGGGATCGAGCCGCTCCAGTCCGACGCGCAGCTCCACGCTCGGCGAGCTTGTCGACGCTCCGGGAGAAGGTAAGCCGCTCGCGCGAGCAGAGCAGGACGCGGCTCCACTTCGTCTCGAAGACGATCAAGAAGCTGTCGTTGCGGCTCGTCACGCCGGAGCGCCTTGCCGAGCGTCTCCGCGAGATGGAGCATGAGGGCGCGTCCACGAACAGCATCCACCTCCACCGCCGCTCATCGGCGTCTTGCACAACAAGGCGACGAAGTGCGGTCCGTCCGTCCCGGCGGACCGGTCCGGTGTTGCTGCTAACCTGCTGCTGGACCCCTCGTTGCCGAAACAGCAAGAGCCGGACGCTCCAAGGGAAACCCGTGGAACATACGGCTCTCTAGATGGCGGGCCCTAGAGGATTTGAACCTCTGGCCTTCGGATTCGTAGTCCGACGCTCTATCCAACTGAGCTAAGGGCCCTTGAAGCCTATTCGACTGTGCCGGCCGCGATGCGCTGGGCCGGGTTGCTGCACGACTGACTGGCGGAAAGGGAGGGATTCGAACCCTCGATACAGGTTACCCCGTATACTGGTTTAGCAAACCAGCGCCTTCGGCCTCTCGGCCACCTTTCCGAACCCTCGTTCTCCTTCACCTGGCGGAGGAGGAAGGATTCGAACCTTCGGAGGGCGTGAACCCTCTGCGGTTTTCAAGACCGCCGCCTTAAACCGCTCGGCCACTCCTCCGAATCCGTCCTCGTTCCGAAACCTTGCCAGCGGGCGCCTTCCGGCGCGCGCGAGCGGACGGCCCATATACGGCACCGGCGGGCGGGGATCAAGGGGAGAAGCACGGCGGCGGGTGGGAGGCGAGGGGAGGGGCTCGGGTCCCTCGATTTCGCGTAACGGCGGGCGGTTCGGAGGAGGGGTCCCTCGACTCCGCTCGGGCCTGCGGCCTCGCCACGCTCGGGACGAACGGAGGAGGGGAGGGCAGGCGCCCGCTACCTCTCCACCCCCCTCGGAAACGCCTGCGCCGCGATGTGCTCGAGGCCGCCCATGTACGGCCGGAGCGCCTCGGGCACCACGACCGTCCCGTCCGCCTGCTGGTACTGCTCCAGGATCGCCACCACCGTCCGGCCGATCGCGACCCCCGAGCCGTTGAGCGTGTGCGCGAGCCGGGGCTTCCCGCCCTCGCCGCGGTAACGCACGCGGATGCGGCGCGCCTGGAAGTCCTCGCAGTTCGAGACCGAGCTGATCTCCCGGTACGCGTCCTGGCCCGGGCACCACACCTCGATGTCGTAGGTCTTCGCGGACGAGAAGCCCATGTCCCCCGCGCACAGGAGCGAGACGCGGTGGTGGAGGCCGAGGCGGCGCAGCACCTCGCAGGCGTCGTCCACCATCTTCTCGTGCTCGGCGTAGCTCTCCTCCGCGTTCGCGAACTTCACGAGCTCCACCTTGTGGAACTGGTGCTGGCGGATGAGGCCGCGGGTGTCGCGGCCGGCGGCGCCCGCCTCGGCGCGGAAGCACGGCGTCCACGCGCAGTACGAGATCGGCAGCTGGTTCGCCTCGAAGATCTCGCCCCGGTGCATGTTCGTCACCGGGACCTCGGCGGTCGGGATGAGGTACAGCGGCGACTCGCCCTGCGTCTTGAAGAGGTCCTCCTCGAACTTGGGGAGCTGCCCGGTGCCGGTCATCGTCTCGGCGGTCACGAGGTACGGCGGCAGGATCTCCGTGTACCCGCGGCTCGCGTGCACGTCGATGAAGAACGCGGCGAGCGCGCGCTCGAGCCGGGCGGCGGCGCCCTTGTAGATCGTGAAGCGCGAGCCGGAGAGCTTCGCGGCCTGCTGCCACTCGAGGATCCCGAGCGCCTCGCCGAGCTCCCAGTGCGGCCTCGGCGTGAAGTCGAGCTTCGCCTTCTCGCCCCAGGTCGAGACGACGCGGTTGTCGTGCTCGTCCTTGCCGTCCGGCACCGACTCGTGCGGCGGGTTCGGCACGAGCAGGAGGAGCCGCTCGATCTCCGCCTCGACCTGCCCGAGCTCCTGCTCGGTCGCCTTCACGGTGTCGCCGAGCGCGCGCAGCTCGCCGCGCGCCTTCTCGCCGGCCGCCTTGTCGGTCCGCATGAGCTCGCGGATCCGGCCGTTCGCGTCGCTCTGCTCCTTCTTCTGCTTCTCGAGCAGCACGTTCAGCTCGCGGCGGCGCGCGGCGAGCGGCTTCACGGGGGCGATCGCCTGGACGGCCGCCTCCCCGCGTCGGGCGAGCTTCTTCTCGAAGCTCTCGAAGTCCTGGGCGACGGCCCTGAGGTCGAGCATGGTGATCCTGTCTCGCCCCGAAAAGGAGCGTGAAATCGGCCGGTAGGAGTAGCTTTTAACTTCTGTGCGGGCAAGGGGTCTCATGAGCCGTGGCCCGCGCGAACGGCATGCCTGACGACGGAGACAGGACGAGGCGGCCGTCGTTCCGGGTGCTCCCCGGCGGCGCGGCGCGAGCGTCCCCGGGCGAGGGCACTCCCGACGACGCGCTCCTCGCCGCGTTCCTCGTCGGCGACGACGACGCGTTCGGCGACCTCGTCCGCCGCCACGAGCGGCTCGTCCTCTCCATCGTCCGCCGCTACGCGCGCACGCCGGAGGACGCCCGCGACCTCGCGCAGCGCACCTTCCTGCGCGCCCTCGAGGCGGCGCGCCGCACGCTCCGCCGCGGCGAGCGCGAGGGCTTCGCCTTCCGCCGCTGGCTCGTGCGCATCGCCGTGAACCTCGCGAAGAACCACCTCCGCGACGAGCTGCGCCTCGGGCGCACCCCCCTCGAGGCGCTCGGGCCGAGCGAGGCCCACCCGGCCGTCGCGGTCGAGGCGCTCGAGGAGGCGGAGCGCGCCACCGCGGTCCGGGCCGCCGTCGTCCGCCTGCCGCGCCGGATGCGCGAGGTCCTCACGCTGCGCGTGGACGCGGAGCTGCCGTTCGCCGAGATCGCCGACACGCTCGGCATCAGCGAGAATGCCGCGCGCGTGAGCTTCCACCACGCCACGCGAAAGCTGCGCGCCGCGCTCGCCCCGGAGGGCCAGCCATGAGCTCCGCGCCCGCCTGCAGCGAGTACGACGTGCTCCTCTCGCTCCACGCGGCGAACGCGCTGCGCGGCGAGGAGCGCGCCCGCCTCGAGGCGCACCTCGCGAGCTGCCCGGCCTGCCGCGACGACGTCGAGGCGAGCGCCGAGGTGCTCCGGCTCGCGCGGCTGCCCGCGCCCACCCCGGCGGAGCGGCGCGTCCTCGCCGACCTGCCGGAGCGCGCCGTCGAGGCGGTGCGCCAGGGCGAGCGGCGGCGCGGCGTCCTCCGGCGCATCGCGTTCGCGATGGGCGCGGTGGCGGCGCTCTCGCTCGTGCCGCTCCTGCCGTTCGTGACCGGGGAGCGGCGGCCGCAGCTCGGGGAGCTGCCGCGGGTGAGCGACGTCGCCGGCCATTCGGGCACGGCGGTCGAGCTGCGCGGCCCGGCCCTGGCGCTGGGCGGGGCCGCCGGCGACCGCGACCACCCCGAGCTCGCCTCCGCGTCCGTCTCGGGGGCGGGGGCTGCGACGGCCCAGGTCCAGGTGGCGTCGTGGCAGGAGCCGGATCCCGATGAGCTCTGGGAGGACAGCTCGGTCCTCCAGTCCCTCGCCGAGGGCGAGGAGATGGCGTTCGCGGCGGAAGCCGCGGTGCAGTGAGGCACGGCCACCCCGGCCGTGCCCCGTTCGACAACGAAGGGAGAGACGTATGAGGAAGCTCCTCATCGCGGCACTCGTGTTCCCGCTCGCCGCCTTCGCGCAGGCGGGACAGCCGCAGAAGCAGCAGCAGCCACCGCCGCCGAAGCCGGGCGGCGCGCAGCAGGCGCAGCCGCCGGGCCCGGGCCCTGGCGCCGGCCCGATGCGCGGGCAGGGCGGGGGCATGGGCATGGGCCAGGGACGCGCCGATCCGCAGCGGATGGAGCGGCGCATGCGCGTCGCGCGCACGCTCGGCCTCGCCGAGGCGCTCGACCTCGAGCCGGCCGAGGCGGTGAAGCTCTCCGACCAGCTCGCCAGGTCCGACGAGAAGCGCCTTGCCGCGCACAAGCAGCTCATGGAGGCCAACCAGACCCTTCGCCGCGCGGCATCCGGCGAGAAGGTCACCGCCGCCGAGGTCGATCAGGCCATCCAGCGGCTCTACGCCTCCCGCGGCCAGCTCGAATCGATCGATCGCGACGCGACGCAGGCCCTCGTGAAGGACCTCACCCCCGACAAGCGCGCCCGCGCGGTGCTCTTCCTCGAGCGCTTCCAGCGGCGTTTCGGGCACGGCCCCGGCCCGGGCATGGGAATGGGCATGGGCGGCCGCATGAGGATGCGCGGCGGCGGCATGGGGATGGGGCCGGGCATGGGCATGGGCGCCGGAGGAATGGGCGGCGGCATGGGGATGGGGATGATGGGCGATGACTGCCCGAACCCGAACTGTCCGATGAACGGGCCGGACGGAGACGACGACAACTAGCTTGCGGTCCGGAGTCTCCGCGCCTTCTTCCCGCGAGCAGCGGGGAGAGGGCGCTCGTGTCTGGGCAGCTCCGCGACGAACGCGGACGACGCGGCAGCGGAGGTGAGGCGGCGTCGTGTAGTGCGGCAGGGTGTCACACACCCACGCGATATCGCCCACCTCCGCCTCCATCGGAGAGTGCCAAGCATCCCCGCAGTTCGGAGCACTCCCTCGCATGCGCCTCGCCGCACTCGTCGTCCTCGCCGTCCCCTCCCTCTCTCTCGCCGCCGACCCCGCGATCATCCTGAGCCCGAGCGCCGGGGACGTCACCGAAGGCTCGCTCCAGGTGACCGTCCAGCTCTCGAAGGGCTTCTACGATCAGGTCCTCGTCCCGAACCCGCTCGCCGACGCGCAGCTCACGGTCGTGGTGGACGGCTGCAGCACGCAGACGTTCTCGATCCAGACCGCGGCCGACGTGACCCCCGTCGCGAGGAACGCGCAGGGCAAGCCCGTCGGCGGCTGGCTCTGGAACATCAACGCGGACCTGTCCGGCTGCAACTGCACGACGGGCAACGTCCGCACGCACCACTGCGACGGCTGCGGCCGCTCGTTCGACACCTGCAGCGGCGGCTCCGCGGCATGCGCGCCGAAGAACGTCACGCTCGTGCTCACCGCCACGAACAAGCCGGGCAACTCCGCCTGCACCTCGTCCTCCTACGAGGGCCAGCTCGTGTGCAGCGTGGTGGGCGTGACGCTGCAGCCTGTCGAGGGCGCCAGCAGCGAGCAGTGGGTGCCCGCCAACTTCTGGGACACGACGAGCGGCACGCCGGTGTGCATCTCCCGCTCGAACAGCGGCATCCGCGGCCCCGCCTGCAAGCCGGTGGAGAACCAGGGCGGAAACGCCTGCCAGTAGGCGACACGGCGCCGTCTTTGGGGGAGCCCCGTCCGTAAGGGCGGGGCTCTCGCCTTTGGCGGCCGGGACCTGCCGGATCCGGCGGAGAGCGACGAATCGACGCCCCGGCCGGTCGCCCCACGCGCCACCGCGCCCGATCGCCATTATCCTTGCGGCGCGCATGTCCCCGACCGACCCTCGTCCCACGCTGGCCGTCGTCACCGGCGCCTCCGCCGGCATCGGCGCCGCCCTGGCCCGCGACATCTCCCGCCGCGGCCGCCCTGTGCTCGCCATCGCTCGCCGCATCGAGCGGCTCCAGACCCTCGCCGCCGAGGCGCGCGCGCTCGGCCAGGCCGAGATCATCCCCTTCACGGTCGATCTCGCCCGGGAGGGTGCGCCCGAGAAGGTCGCGGAGGCCGCGCGCGAGCACGGCGGCGCCGCCTGGCTCGTGAACAACGCCGGCTTCGGCGCCTACGGCCAGTTCGAGCGGCTCGACCCGGCCCGGGTGCGCGAGATGATCCGGCTGAACTGCGAGACGCTCGTCCTCCTCTCGCACGCGCTCCTGCCCGACCTCCGCGCCGCCGGCGACGGCGTCCTCCTCAACGTCGCGTCCGCCGCGGCCTTCCAGGCGACGCCCTACATGAGCGTCTACGGCGCGACGAAGGCGTTCGTGCTGTCGTTCTCGGAGGGGCTCGCCGAGGAGCTGCGCGGCACGGGCGTATACGTCGGCGCCTACTGCCCGGGGCCCGTCTCGACCGAGTTCGGCGAGGTGGCCGGGGTCGGGAGCCGCTTCGAGCGCGTGCCGGGGCTGCTCACCGCCGACGAGGCGGCGCGCGAGGCGCTCGCGCAGATCGAGCGGCGCGCCGTCGTCCACGTCCCCACCGCCGTCTACCGCCTCACCTCGACCGCCGTCCGCTTCATGCCGCGCGCGGTCGTCCGCCGTCTCGCCGCGCTCGCGCACCGGGAGGAGAAATGAGCCGCCGTTCCCCGAAGGACCGCGATCGCGACCGCGACGCCACGCAGGGCATCCCGCCCGCCTACGAGGGCGCCGAGGTGCTGACCGCGCTGCTCGCCCGCGCGGGCTCGCGCCACGACGCCGCCGAGGTCGCCGAGGCGTTCCGGCGCGCGCAGGCGGCGGGCGAGCCACGCTCCGCGGTGATCCCGGGCGTCTTCTCCGGCGAGCCGCACTTCGCCTCGCCCGACGAGGCGCGCCGGCTCTACGCGAACCTGTTCGGCCTGTGGGCGCGCGTCGCCGCGGGCGGCGGCCCGGAGGAGGAGTCGCCGCCGCCGGCGAACGTGGTCGCGGCGCAGGAGCCCCTGCCGGAGCTGCCCGACCGCGGCTCGCAGAGCGGCACCGAGCTCGCGCCCGAGCTCGTGGAGGCCGTCTGGCGACACCTCGCCGCCCAGGCGCCGCGCGAGGTGCAGCGCCGGCGCGATCGCTTCATGAACGTGCAGCCCGACCTCGTCGCCTGGCTCGAGGCCGCGCCGCTGCCCGAGTCCGGCGCTGGCGCCGCGCAGGAGCTGGCGTTCGAGACCTGGGTGATGTTCGACCAGGCCTTCGGCGATCGCCTCGCCGCGGTGGACTTCGGCGCGCTGCGCACGCTGGAGCAGGAGCCCGCCGCGCTCGAGTCGTCCCAGCCGGCCCTCGCCTCGTACGTCTCCGAGCAGCTCGATCTGCTCGCGGAGGACGACGAGACGTTCACGCCCGAGGCGCGGGCCCAGGTGGAGCGGACGCTCGCGACTGTCGCCGGGGCGCTGGAGGGGGCGGTGAGCGAGCTGTCGTGACGGCGCGAGCGCCGCCGCGAAGCCGCTGCACGTTGCTGCTCCGGGGCAGCGCCGTCAGTTGTAGAGCGCGAGCGTGGCGAGGACCGCGGCGACGCTGAGCGTCGCGGCGAGCGCGCGCGTCCTCGCACCCCACGCCGGCTTCAGCAGGAGGAGCGGGGGAGCGAGGATCGCGAGCTCGAGCGCGGCGGCGAGCCCGTTCCGGAGCAGGAACCCGGCCGACCGGTATCCCTCTGCCGACCTCGCGTAGTACGCGATCGGGAGGAGGCGGACCGGCGAGAGGAACCCGCGCTCGTCGAAGGGCGCGAACGGCCGGATGGGCGGTCCCGCGCCCATGAGGAAGTCGAGGAGCAGGTGCGACAGGGCCGCGACGAGCAGCACGGCGAAGAGCCGCCCCAGCGGAGCGCGCACGAGGGGGCGCGCCGCGAGCGCCAGCAGGCCCGCCGACGCCGTCGCGAACAGCAGGCTGTGCGAGAGGCCGCGGTGCGACGCCGCCCCCGGCCCGAGCAGCAGGAAGAGCACGTCGAGGTCGGGGAGGAGCGCAGCGGCGATCGCGAGCGCCACGACCGCGCGCGGACGCTCCGCGCGGAGGCGATCGCCGGCAGAGGCGGCGACGACGGCGGCGGCGAGCGAGTGTCCGACGAAGGTCGACATGGTCAGTACCGGAGGAAGCCGACCGCGAGCACCCACGCGGTGACCGTCGCGGAGAAGATCGCGCCGACGGCGGGGTTGCGAGCGGCGCGGTCGAGCAGCGCGCTGACCACGGCGCAGAACGCGCCGATCGCGACGACGAAGAGCGTGAAGCGGCCGAGCCGCGGGCCCGCGAGCGGGAGCACGGCGGCGGCGGCGCCATACAGTACCGCCACAGCGGCTGCGGTGCGCGCACGGGGCCGGACGCCGACCTCGTCCGCCCCCGCGTGACCGACCACCCCCTGCACGAACGCGAAGAAGGGGAAGAGCGCCGCGGCGAGCACGACCACCGCTGCGCGCCGCTCGGGGGCGGAGTCGAGAAGCGACACGTGGTAGAGCTCGCGGTCCACGCCGGCGAGCGCCGCGACGTACACCAGCGCCGTCGCCACCAGTGCCGGCGGCAACGCCCGGACGAGCTGCTGAGCTCCCGGTCCCGGCGCCCGCCTCCACCGCGCGACCGCGAGCGCATTCGCGGCGACGCCGGCCACCGCGAGCAGCGACGCCAAGCGCTCTCCCTCCCCCAGCCGCACGAGCGCGAGCGGCGTCACGGCGCGCGCCGTGAGGAGCCCGATCCCGATCGCGAGCACGCCGATCGTGACGAGCCACGCGCGGTTCACCACGGGCGGACTGCGCGGCTCGGCCGCCGAGGCGCGCGCGCCCGCCCGTGCGACGAGCACGGACAGGAGGACCGCCCCCGCGAGCGCGAGGAGCGCGAGCGCTCCGGCGAGGCGCGGCGTCACCACGGCCGCGGCGCGGTCGGCGGTCGGGTGGAGCGCGGGCTCGAGCCAGGCGAGCGTGTCGCGCATCACCGCCGGGCTGACGAGGAGCGAGAGGTGGTCCGCTCCGGGGATCACTTGCCAGGCGCGCGCGTCGCGCCGCGCGAGCTCACCGCTCCGCTCGCCGGCCCGCTCGAGCGTACCGGCCGTCGCGTCGCGCAGCATGCCCTCGGCGAATTCCGCGATGAACCCGTAATCGTGCTCGGCGGTGACGACGAGCAGGTTGCCGGTGGCGGGCGAGAGCCCACCCTCGTAGCCCGGCCCGATCATCACGAGCGTGGGACGGCCCGGGTCCTGGCCCGCGACGCGGGCGAGGACGCTCGCACCGTACGAGTGGCCCACGAGCCCGACGCGCGCTCTCGCCACCCCGCGCATCGCCGCGATGGCGTCGAGCGCCTCCCGCGCGGCAGCCACCGCGCGCGCGTCGGAGTAGGGCTCGCGCGAGGCGCCGTGGCCAGGCAGGTCGATCGCGTAGGCGTCGACCCCGCTCGCGGCGAGCCGCCTCGCCAGCGGCACCATCATCGACTTGTTGCAGTGGAACCCGTGCACGAGGAGCGCGACGGGCCGCGCGTGATCGGGGACGCCGCGCGTCACCTCGAGCACCGGCACGCGCGAGGGCGAGGGGATCACGAACGCGTGCACCTCGACGGCGCTCCCCATCGCGCGCCACACGACGGGGGCGGAGAGCAGCGCGAGGCCGGCGAGCCAGGCGGCGACGAGACGCGCGCCCTGGCGAACGCGCCGTGTCCGAGCTTCCCCGTCGAGCGTGTCCGCGGTCCCTTTCATCGCTCAGCGCCCGCTCAGTACACGAACGGCAGGAGCCGCCAGCGCGTGCGCGCCCGGTAGGCGGCGTACTCGGGATCGCGCGAGAGGAACTCCTCCTCGCCGCGGATGCGGACGAGCTGCGCGGCGAACGCGGCGATCGCCACCGCGACATTCCTCACGGTGAAGTTGCTCGCGACGTAGCCGAGGTGCGCGACCATGTACGAGGCGTAGAGCGGGTGGCGCACGAGGCGGTAGGCACCGCCGGAGCGAATGCCGCGGTTCGCCGGCAGGAGGCCCACGCTGCGGTTCAGGGAGATCAGGCCGGCGACGCCGAGCGCGGTTCCGATCGCCTGCACCACCTGCGCGGCGAACAGATCGTTCCCATCGGGCGCGGGGCGCAGGAGGAGCGGCAGGTACGTCCCGGCGAGCGTGCTCACCCACGCCGAAGGCGAGCTCGAGGTGGCCGCTGCCTGGCGCCGGACGACGAACAAGATCGCGAGCAGCGTCTCGAACAGGCCGATGAGCAGCACGCTCGCGCGCGGGCGATCCTGGAAGCTGTGGACGTGCGTGAGGGCGAACCCGCCGTAGAGCGCTGCCAGCGCGACGTTCGTGAAGGCCGTCCAGAGCCCGGCGCTGGTCACCCGATCGCTCATGCGCTCCGATGCTAGCACGCTGTGTACGAGCCCCGAACGGTGGGGCCCCCGCAGAAGGTCCCGCCTTCGCGACGCACCCGACGGGCCTAATACGAGGCCCGGAACCTGTTGGGTCGCGTTCACTCGCAGAGCGAGCAGGGACGCGCGCTGATCCGCGCGTCCAGCAGGCAGAACGTTCGCTTTCGACCGGCGACGAACGATCGTCTCGAGCGAGTGTCCCGAGGTCCCAGGACTCCCGATGAACGGCAACCGTCCGCACCTCCGCAGAGCAGTCGAGAGCATGTGGGGGAAGTAACCGAGCAGGCGCCGCGGCGACGACCGGACGAGCTTCTTCGCCTCGAGAGGCGACGACGCCGTGCGGACGCCGAATGGGCCTGGGAGGAGCGACCGCCCGCAGAGGTTTCCCGGCGCTCGCGGGCGCTCGGGGATCGCTCCGCACGCCCGGCTGGGGGCGGGCGCGAGCACGGCACACCCAGCCGGTGTGGACCATCGCGACGGGGGCACCGTTCGCGTGAGTGAAAGGGGCAGGCAATGACTCAGATGCTGAGGAAGCTGTGGAAGGACGAGGCGGCGCCGACGGCGGTCGAGTACGGCGTGATGGTGGCCCTGATCGCGGTCGTGATCATCACGGCCGTGGGCCTCCTCGGGACGAACCTGAGCACCACGTTCAACAGCGTCGCCGGCTCGGTCTCGGCGCCGTAGCGGTCTTCGTGATCCTCGACGCGCCGGCCGAGGCGTCCCGCGGCCGGCGCGAACGGACCCCATGAGCTACCCGCTCTCGCACTTCGCGCTCCTGAGCGCCCTCCTCGCGATCGCGTCGGCGTCCGACGTGGCGCACCACCGCATCGCCAACGCCCTCACCGTCGCGCTCGCCCTCGCGGGCGTCGCCGCGCAGGCGGCGGTGCACGGTGGCAGGGGCGCGGCGGGTGCGGTCGGCGGGATCGTGATCGTCGGGGCGTTGCTGTGGCCCGCGTGGTCGCACCGGATGGTCGGGGGCGGGGATCTGAAGCTGGGCGCGGCGGCGGCCGCGTGGGTCGGGCTGGAGCGCCTCCCCGCGTACCTGCTCGCCGCGGCGATCGCGGCGGGCGTCCTTTCGCTCGTCGCGTTCGGCGCATCCTCGCTGCGCGCGCGGAGCGAGATGCGGCGGAACCTCGTGGCGGTGGCGCTCGGCGCTGCCCCCACTCGTGTGTCGCTCGCGGCGGAGCACGGCCGCGCGCCCGTCCCGGCGGGCGCGGCCCTCGCCGTCGGCGCGCTGTTCGCCATCCTCACGGGGGGCACGCCATGA
Organism: Anaeromyxobacter sp. SG17; assembly: GCF_022690695.1. Lineage (NCBI taxonomy): Bacteria > Pseudomonadati > Myxococcota > Myxococcia > Myxococcales > Anaeromyxobacteraceae > Anaeromyxobacter > Anaeromyxobacter sp. SG17. Next base: position 20,984 of record NZ_JALCYX010000002.1, on the reverse strand, counting down.
AGGCGCGAACGGGTCGCGCGTGGGCTCGGGGGGCTGCGGCCGTCGAGTTCGCGCTCGTGGTCCCGGTGCTGATGCTGCTCTGCCTGGGTGCCATCGAGTGGGGTTTCCACTTCTTCCAGCGCGAGATCATCGTCAACGCCGCCCGGGAGGGCGCGCGCGCCGGGAGCATCGCCGACTCGGATCCGGCCGGCGTCGCCGAGGCCCGGGCGAGCGAGTACCTGGGCGTCGCTGGGATCGACGCCTCGACCTGCAGCTTCGACATCCCTGATCCCATCGGCTCCGTGAGGGTCGCGGTCGACTGTCCGGGGGGATCGTTCACGCTTCTCTTCAACGACATCATGCCGGCGCGGATCGTCGCGACGGCCGAGATGCGCCGCTGAGCGCAGCAGCAGGGGGATCGACGATGACGAGCTCGGGCGGTGGCGATCGGGCGGGCAGCAACCTGCGGCGGGCGGCGGAGCGAGGCGCGAGGCGCACCGGTCTTCGAGCGGCGCTGTTCCTCGGGATCGCCGCGATCGCGGCGATGGCGACGGCGGTGCTGTTCACGCGCTACCTCGAGGCGAAGGCGTCGGCGGCGCGGGTCCCCACCACGAAGGTCGTCGTCGCCGCGGTGGACATCCCGTCGGCGACCACGCTCCGGGCGGAGTCGCTCGCCGTCATCGAGTGGCCTTCCGGCTCGACGCCGCAGGGGACCTCGGCGGATCCGGCCGCGCTCGTGGGCCGCGTCGTGACCTCGGCGACGACGAAGGGCGAGCCGATCCTGGCGGGCCGGCTCGCCCCGCCCGGCACTGCCGCCGGCCTCGCGGCCATCCTGCCGCCCGGGATGCGCGCCGTGGCCGTCCGCGTGGACGACGTCGTCGGGGTCGCGGGGTTCCTGCACCCCGGTGACGCGGTGGACGTGATCGTCACGATGAAGCCGTCGGACGCCGCGGGTCAGCCCCCGATGTCCAAGATCGTGCTCCAGAACGTGCGCGTGCTCGCCGTCGGCAAGGAGGTCGAGCGCGCGGACCGCAACTTCGACAAGGCGATGCCTGCCACGGTCGCGACCCTCATGGTCGACGGCGAGCAGTCCGAGAAGCTCGCCCTCAGCGCGAGCAAGGGCCAGATCCTCCTCAGCCTCCGGAGCGGCGCGGACGAGGACATGCTCGCCACGCCCGGCATCACGCCCCCCATCCTGCTCGCCGGCGGCCGCGAGCCGGAGCGTCCCGCCGCGGCGGCGCCCACGGCGGGCTCGCCCGGCCCGAAGGTCACCGCGGTGTCCTCGCGCCACCGCGCGCGCGCACCGGTCGTCGAGGTGAAGCCCGCGCCCGCCGAGAAGCAGACGGTCGAGATCCTCCGCGGCGACATGTTCGAGCGCCGCGACTTCACGAAGGAATCGCGCCAATGATCCCCCACCGCGCCCGTGCGCTCCTCGCCTCGCTCCTCGTCGTCGCCGGGCCCGCCGCCGCGCAGGACGGGGCGCAGACCACCCCCGCGCTGCGCATCGATCGCGAGATGGGGGCCGCCCGCGAGATGACGCTCGAGGCGGGCCAGAACCGGCTCCTCATCCTGTCGGAGCAGATCGGTCGCATCGCCGTCGCGAACCCCGAGGTCGCGGACCTGAAGGTCGTGACGCCGAACCAGGTGCTGCTCACGGCGAAGGGGGTCGGCACCACGGACCTCACGCTCTGGAACCGTGACAACCAGCCGCTCGTGATCGCGCTCCAGGTCGGACGGAACCTCGAGGCGCTGCGCACGCAGGTGAAGCAGCTCTTCCCCGGCGAGACCGTGAACATCACCTCGAGCGGCGACCTCGTCGTCCTCTCGGGGCAGGTCACGGACGTGCGGCTGCCGGAGCGCGTCGCGGAGGTCGCCCGCCTGCACGCGGAGAAGGTCGCGAACCTCATCCAGGTGTCGGGCGTGCAGCAGGTACAGCTCCAGGTCCGGTTCGCAGAGGTCGCGCGCACGGGCCTGCGCGAGCTCGGCGTCAACTTCTTCCACAAGTCGGACGACTTCAAGACGGTCGGCGGCCTCTTCAGCAACCGCACGCTGCCCGGAGACTTCCTGAACACGGCACAGAATCCCGCGATCCCGAGCACGGGCCCGCGAGGCCTCGCCGGAAACGGCTTTCCGCCGGACGTGCCGTCGGGGACGTTCCAGAACGCGTTCTCGGTGTTCCTGTCGCACATGGGCGACTTCCCGTTCAGCGTCATGCTGAACCTGCTCGAGCAGAACAACCTCGCGAAGTCGCTCGCCGAGCCGACCCTCGTCGCGCTCTCCGGTCAGGACGCGCGCTTCCTCGCGGGCGGCGAGCTGCCCATCCCCATCGCGTCCTCGTTCGGCCAGACGTCGGTCGAGTGGAAGCGGTTCGGCATCCAGCTCCAGTTCACGCCCACCGTGATCGGCGACGCCATCCACCTCTCCATGAAGACGGAGGTGAGCGACATCGATCCGAGCCTCGCGGTCACGATCGCGGGCACGAGCGTCCCCGGCCTCACCTCGCGCCAGAGCGAGACGAGCATCCGCCTCGCCGACGGCCAGAGCTTCGCGATCGCGGGGCTCGTGGCGGACCGGATCCGCTCGCAGATCGCGAAGTTCCCGCTCCTCGGCTCCATCCCGATCGTCGGCGCGCTCTTCCGCTCGCAGGCGTTCCAGCGCGACGAGAGCGAGCTCGTCGTGGTCGTGACCGCCCACCTCGTGAAGCCCGTCGCGCCGCACGAGCTGCCACGGCTGCCGACCGAGTACGAGATGAACGATCCCGGCGACCTGCCGTTCTACCTGCTCGGCAGCCAGGGCACGAGCGCCGAGGTCGCCGACCGCAGGCAGCCGCCGAGCGCAGAGCGTGGCGCGTCCGGGCAGAGCGGCTTCAGCCAGTGAAGGGAGCGACCATGGACACGATCCCGTTCTTCGTCACCGGGCTCGAGGCGAGCGTGCAGACCGCGCTGCTCTCGGCGCTGGACGATCTTCCCCTGCAGAACGTCAGCGACGCCGCCCGCGCCGTCGCCGAGCCCGGGAAGCCCGCAGTCGCGGTGGTGGGCCTGAACGGCGACCCCGAGACGGCGTTCCGCTCGATCTCCGGGCTCGCGGCGGGCGGCGTGCGCGTCGCGGTGGTCGGCGCGGCGAAGGACCCGGACCTCATCCTGCGCGCGATGCGCTCCGGCGCGCGCGAGTACGTCGTGGCCGGCGAGGCCGAGCGGCTGGAGCTGGCGGTCCGCTCGCTCGTGCGCCCCACGCCCACGGCCGCGGCGAGCTCGGTGACGGCGTTCTTCCCAGCCAAGGGGGGCATGGGCGCCACGACGCTCGCCGCTAACTCCGCGGCGTCGATCGCGGCTCGCGGCGCGCGGGCGTGCCTCGTCGACCTCGAGCTGCAGCTCGGGGACGCGATGTCGCTGCTCGACCTGCAGAGCACCTACACGGTGTCCGACGTTCTCGCGAACCTTCGCCGGCTCGACCGCGACCTGCTCGACAGCTCCATCGCGCGGCACCGCGCCGGGATGAGCGTGCTCGCGCAGGGCGACCGGCTCGACGAGGCCGACAAGATCGACGCCTCCGCGATCACACAGCTCATCGGGTTTCTGCGCCAGCACTACGGGAGCGTGGTCCTCGACGGGATCCACGGCTTCGACGAGCTCTCGCTCGCCGCGCTCGACGCGTCCGATCGCGTCGTCCTGGTCGTGACGCAGGAGGTCCCGGCGGTGCGGAACGCCCAGCGCACGGTCGAGATCTTCCGGAAGCTGGGCTACGACGACTCGAAGCTGCTCCTCGTCGTCAACCGCTACCAGGCGCGCTCGAACGTCACGCGCGAGGTGGTCGCCGACACGGTCCGGCTGCCGGTCACGGCCACGGTCACGAACGACTTCGCGCTGCTCGCGAAAGCGGTCGGGCGCGGCGCGACGCTCGCCGAGGTGGGAGCCCGCGCCCCGATCACGCGCGACGTCGAGGCGCTCGCGGCGCTGCTCGACGCCGAGGGCGCGAAGTCCTCCGCGCGCACCTCGTGGTGGCGGCGGCTGACGGGAGGCGGACGTGGGACTCGGTGAGCGGTTGCGCCAGCGCGCGAGCGCGGCCCCGGCCGCCGCGGCGCTCGCGCCGGAGTCGGCGCCGGAGGTATTCCACGACCTCAAGACCGAGCTACATCGTCGCATCATCGACAAGCTCGACCTCCAGGCGTTCGAGCGGCTTCCGGCGGAGCGCCGCCGGGAGGAGCTGCGGGCGGTGCTCTCCGGCGAGATCGGTCGGTCGGAGCTGCCGCTCAACCAGCTCGAGCGGGAGCGCATGGTGGGGGAGCTCCTCGACGAGCTCACCGGCCTCGGGCCCCTCGAGCCGCTCCTCGCCGACGGGACGATCTCGGACATCCTCGTCAACACCTACTCGACCGTCTACGTCGAGCGGCGCGGCAAGCTCGAGCTCACGCAGGTCCGGTTCGGCTCGAACGGGCACCTGCAGCAGATCATCAACCGGATCGTCGCCCAGGTCGGCCGGCGCGTGGACGAGACCTCGCCGATGGTGGACGCTCGCCTCGCCGACGGCTCGCGCGTGAACGCGATCATCCCGCCGCTCGCGATCGACGGCCCCATCCTCTCGATCCGGCGCTTCGGCGTCTCCCCCCTCAAGGTCCGCGACCTCGTCTCGAACGGCGCGCTCACTCCGGAGGCGGTCGGCTTCCTGGGCGCCTGCGTCAAGGCGAAGCTGAACGTGCTCATCAGCGGCGGCACGGGCGCCGGCAAGACGACGCTCCTCAACGCGCTCTCGTCGTTCATCCCCGACGCCGAGCGCATCGTCACCATCGAGGACTCCGCCGAGCTCCAGCTCCAGCAGCGGCACGTGGTGCGGCTCGAGACGCGCCCGGCCAACATCGAGGGGAAGGGCGAGATCCTCGCGCGCGACCTCGTGAAGAACGCGCTCCGCATGCGCCCGGACCGCATCGTCGTCGGCGAGGTCCGCGGCGGCGAGGTGCTCGACATGCTGCAGGCGATGAACACGGGCCACGAGGGCTCGATGACGACCGTCCACGCGAACACGCCGCGCGACGCGCTCTCCCGCATCGAGGCCATGATCGGCATGAGCGGCGTGCCGCTCAGCGAGGGCGCGACCCGCGCCACGATCTCTCGCGCGCTCAACATCATCGCCCAGCTGAACCGCGGTACCGACGGCCGCCGTCGCATCATGTCGATCGCGGAGATCACCGGGACGGAGGGCGCCGCCATCACCATGCAGGAGATCTACCGGTTCGAGCAGCGCGGCGTGGACTCGACCGGCAAGGTCATCGGCGAGTTCATGGCGACCGGCATCCGGGCGCGGGCGATGAGCCGGATCGCGCAGTTCGGCGTGGACCCCGCGGCCATCGCCGCGCACGTGCTGGAGGAGCGCTGATGCGCGAGCTCCTGATCGCCGCGGTCGCGCTCGGCATCTTCGCGGGCGTGGAGGCCATCTACTACGGCTTCCAGTTCGTCGGCGACCGGCGCCGCGCCGAGCTGCGCCGGCGGCTGCGCGCCATCGGCAGGGAGGGTGCGCTCGACGCCGAGCTCCTCCGCCGCGGGCGCATCGCGCGCCAGGCGTGGGCCGAGGGGCTGGTGACGCCGCTCCCCGGCGTCAGCTACCTCGAAACGCTCCTCGAGCAGGCCGACTCGCGCTGGACCGTGGCGCAGCTCTTCGGGATCTCCGCCGCGGCGGCGGGGACGGGGCTGCTGCTCGGCCTCGTCCTCCGGCTCGGGCTCCCCATCGCCCTGCTGCTCGGCGTGGCGGGCGCCGGCGCGCCGCTCCTGTCCGTCCTCTCGGCCAGGAGCCGACGCAGTCGCAAGATCTCCGAGCAGCTCCCCGAGGCGCTCGAGATGATGGCGCGCTCGCTCCGGGCCGGGCACGCGCTCACCTCCGCGTTCCAGGTGGTCGCCGGCGAGATGCCCGAGCCAGTGTGCATCGAGTTCGCGCGCGGGTACGACGAGCAGCGGCTGGGGCTCTCGCTCGAGCAGGCGGTGCTTCACATGGCGGATCGCTGCCCCGGGAACTCCGACGTGAAGATCTTCGCCGTCTCGGCGGTGATCCAGCGCGAGACAGGCGGCAACCTCGCCGAGATCCTCGAGAAGATCTCGGACACCATCCGCCAGCGGTACCGCTTCTACGGCAAGCTGCGCGCCCTCACCGGTGAGGGTCGCGCGTCGGCGTGGGTGCTCGGCGTGTTGCCGATCATCGTCGCGCTCGCGGTGTCGGTGATGAACCCCGGATACCTGCGCACGCTGGCCGAGAACCCGTCGGGCCACTGGATCGTGGGCTACGCCCTGGCGAGCTGGGCCGCGGGGATCGTGTGGCTCCGAAGCCTGACGCAGCTGGAGATCTAGCGCATGCCGATCGACCCGCTCACGCTCGCGATGGGATGCCTCGCCACGATCGCCGTCGCGTCGCTCGGGGCGGCAGCACGCTCGTTCCGCGCCGGCGCCGATCCCGCGGTGCGGCGGCTTCGCGCGGCGTCGCCGGATCCCCACGCGCCCGCCGCGGCGGTGGTCTCGGGCGAGCGGCTCGACGTCGGCGCGCCGGAGGCGTCGCGCGGGAACACCTCGCAGGGTGACGAGGACGCGGCATCACGACTGCGCCGGCAGCTCGTCTGGGCGGGGTTCCGCTCGACGCGGGCGCCTCACCTGTTCGTCGCCTCCAAGGCGGTGCTCTCGTTCGGCCTGCTGTTCGGGTTCCTGTTCGTGAACGCCTCCCGGGCCGAGCCCGTGCGGTTCGCCCTCGGCATCGCGATCTGGCTGGCCGGTGCGGGCTTCTTCCTGCCCAACCTGTGGCTGTCGTCGCGCATCACCAAGCGTCTCCGCCAGATCGATCGCGCCCTCCCGGACGCGCTCGACCTGCTCGTCACGTGCGTGGAGGCGGGCCTGGGGCTCGACGCGGCGCTCCAGCGGGTGTCGGCGGAGATCGCGCTGGCGTGGCCGCTCCTCTCGAGCGAGCTGAGGCTCACGTTCCTGGAGGTGAAGGCCGGCATCCCGCGGATGGACGGGTTCCGGCGGCTCGCGGCCCGGACCGGCTCCCCCGAGCTGCGCGCGCTCGCGGCGACCCTCACGCAGACCGAGCTGTTCGGCACGAGCATCGCGTCTGCGCTGCGGGTCCAGGCCGAGGGCATCCGCATCCGCCGCATGCAGCGCGCGGAGGAGCGCGCCGCGTACGTCGCCGTGAAGATGACGCTGCCGCTCGTCCTCTGCATCCTCCCCGCGCTGTTCGCGGTCATCATCGGCCCCGCCGCGGTGAACATCATGAAGACCCTCATGCCCATGCTCGGGGGACATCGATGAACCGGTCGCGCTCGCTCGCGGTGTCCTCCGCCGTCATGCTCTCCGCCGTCCTCCTCTCCGCCTGCGCCACGACGCGTCGCGCCTCCCAGGAGGGAGTGTCCGGCGTCAGGCTCGCGGTCGCGCGCGATCTCGTCGATCGCCGCCAGTACGGCGACGCGCTCGCCGCCATCCAGGCCATCCACGAGAGCGAAGGGCGGTCGGCCGCGACGTTGACGCTCCGTGCACGGGCCTACCGCGGGCAAGGCAACACCGGCGACGCCGAGGACGATCTGCGCGAGGCGCTGCGCATGGACCGCGACTATGCCCCGGCCCACGCGGCGCTGGCGATCATGGACGACGAGGCGAAGCGCTGGGCGGACGGGGAGGGGCATCACCGGCGCGCGGCGGAGCTTGCCCCGCAGAACGCGGCGTACCTGAGCGACTGGGGCTGGGCCCTCTACCGGCAGGGGCGCACGCAGGACGCGCTCGCCCGCCTGCAGCAGGCGGTGCGGCTCGATCCGATGCCGGCGCGCTACCACAACAACCTCGGCTTCGCGTACGCGCGGGCGGGCGACTTCACGCGCGCCGCGCAGCAGTTCGCCTCCGGCGGCTCGCCGGCAGAGGCGAAGAACAACCTCGGCTACGCGTACGAGCTCGCCGGAAACCTGCCGCAGGCGTTCGCGGCGTACTCGGACGCCGTGCGGCTCGCCCCGGGCTTCGCCCGCGCGCGCGCAAACCTGGAAGAGGTCGCCAAGAAGCTCGACCGCGCGGTTCCGTCGGAGCCCGCGCGGCCGGAGAAGGTGCCCTCGGGGAGGATGCAATGAAGACGCTGGTTTTCACGGCGCTCGCCGCCCTCGCGGCCGGGTGCGCGAGAGAGCACCTGACGGAGACGCATGGCCGGGCCATGCGGGAGATCTTCGTCGCGCAGCAAGCGAACCCCGGCGCGCCTCGCGTGCCCGCGCCCGCGGCGCTCAACGGCCTCGACTCGCAGGAGGCGACGATCATCGCGGAGACCTACCGCAAGAGCCTCGCGCCGAAGGGAGAGAAGGTCGAGGAGCCGCAGGTCCTCATGCTGACCCCCCAGACCACTCGCGACCGGCAGCGGCCGCTCGCGCCGTCGGTGCCCCCCAGCCGGTGAGAGGGACGTCATGCGCGCGCGAGGAACGAGGCGGGAGCGCGGAGCGGTCGCGGTGATCGTCGCGATCATGCTGCTCGTGCTCGGCGGGTTCATGGCGCTCTCGCTCAACGTCGGGCACCTGATGTCCGTCCGGGGGGAGCTGCAGAACGCGAGTGACGCGGGCGCGCTCGGGGGCGCGTGGGATCTGGACGGCACGGCCGAGGGGGTCGCGAAGGCGCGCCTCGCCGCGTTCGACTACACGGGCCGGCACTCGACGGACATCCAGCAGCTCAAGAACTCCGACACCACCGTCGAGTTCGGGTACTGGAGCGTGAACTCGAAGAAGTTCTTCCCCATCTCGGACCCCACCGCGACCGTCGACCTCCTGCACGCCACGAACGCGGTGCACGTCACCGCCACCCGGGCGGGCAACAATCCCGCCCCGGTGTTCTTTCCGGTGTTCGCCGGAGGCAAGAACACGGCCGACGTCGGCGCCGACGCGATCGCCGTGCGGGGGGGGCCGTGCGAGGAGAAGTGCGGCCTGCCGCTCGCGTTCGCGAAGTGCCAGATCCTGAACGCGACCGGCGGCCTCAAGACCTGCGAGGAGGGCCTGCCGCTCTACTTTCACAGCGACTCTTCCGACAACATCGGCTTCACCGTGCTGAACCAGTACCCGGACGTCAGCACGAGCTACATCCGCATGATGCTCGACGGGTTCAAGACCGACCCCCCGACCTGCGGGTCGCCCATTTTCGCGGATCCGAACGTCCTCATCGAGGTCTCGAACGGCTCGAACCTGAACCCGACGATCGACGACTTCGCGTTCCTGGTGGGCAAGGGGCCGTATCCCGTCCCCATCATGGACCTCCCCTGCGAGGCTCCGCCGCCGAGCGGGACGTGCTCGACCACCGGGGGGACGGACTCGAAGTTCGTGAAGTCCGCGCCGCTCGTCGCGTTCGCGAGCGTGACGGTCGCCTACGCAGGTCTGGTGAAGAACTTCCCGAAGGACCAGCCGCTCCCGCCGGGCTCGGAGTGCTGGCAGAAGAACTCCAAGGTGCTGGTCCTGACGCTCCACTGCGACGTACCGACGAAGGCGACGGCCGGCTGCGAGTTCTTCGGGCTCCTTCCTCCCCCTAAGCTCGTGCACTGACCGGCGCAGGAGGCCGTATGAGCCGACTCCTTCACGTCGCCCTGCGCGCGCTCTGGGCGGACGAATCGGCGCCCACGACCGTGGAGTACGCGATCATGGCCGCGGGGATCGCCGTCGCGATCTTCGTGGCTGTGGGGTCGCTGGGCGGGGCGGTGAACGGGCTGTTCGATCAGATCGCGACGACGTGGCCGTGAGTCTCGCGGCCCCAGCCGTGGTTTCTGCCGAACGTGACACGAGCGCCCCCACGTCTGGCGCGGCGTTCGTGTTCGTCTCGACCTGGGCGCTGCTCGCGCTCGGCGCAGGCTCGAAGCTGCTGCAGGACCCGGGCACGCTCTGGCACACGCTCACGGGCGAGCGGATCCTCGGCGGGGGCTTCCCGCACCAGGACTGGCTCAGCTTCACGTTCGGCGGCCATCCGTGGATCGCCCACCAGTGGCTCGGCGAGTGCCTGATGGCCGCGCTCCACCGGATCGGCGGGCTCGACGCGCTCGTCGTCGCGACCGCCGGCGGGATCGCGCTCCTCTTCGCCTGGCTCCATGCCCGCCTCGTCGCCTCGGGAGTGAGCGCGCTCTGGGCCGTCCTGGTGGTCGCGCTCACCGCGGTCGCGACCTCGCATCATTTCCACGTGCGGCCGCACATGCTCTCCTTGTTCGCGTTCGCCTGGCTGTACGGGAGGCTCGCGGACGTCGACGCCGGCAGGCGAAGCCTCGCCGCGCTCTGGCCAGCTCCGCTCGTGTTCCTCGCATGGGTGAACGCGCACGGGGCCGCCGTCGGGGGCCTCGCGACGCTCGCCCTGTTCGCGCTCGCCTGGCTCGGCGCCGCGGCCGTGGGGGCGCGGTCCCCGATCCGCGGAGCGCGCGCGGCCGCGGCCATCGCCGCGCTCCTCGTCGCGTGCGTCGCCACCGTGCCGCTGACCCCGTACGGCCTCGACACCGCGCGCACGTGGTCCGCGATCCTCGATTCGCAGGCGCTGCCCCGGCTCATCATCGAGCACGCCTCGCTCGTGCGAACGGGATCGTGGCAGGTGCTCGCCCTCGCGGCGGTGTACCTGGCTGCCCTCGCGGGCGCCTCGCGCCGCGACCTGCGCGCGACGAGCCTCGTGCCGCTCGTCTGGCTCGCGCTCGCGTTCGACCGCATCCGCCACGCGCCGTTCTTCGCCGTCGCCGCGGCGATCGCGCTCGCCGAGCTCCTCCCGAACGCCCGCTGGGTGGAGGCGCTCGCGCGCCGCGGCTTCCGGGTGCAGGGCGGCCCGGGGTCGATGCCGGGGCGTCGCTTCGCCTTGGGTGCGCTCGCAGCCATCGCGGCCGCCGTGATCGCGGTCGGAGCGCTCTGGGCGCGCTCGCCGGATGGCGCACCGGTGCTCGCTCGCCTCGACAAGAACCGCTGGCCCGTGGAGCTCCTGCCCGCGCTCCGTGCCGCAGCGCGCGACGCGCCCTCGGGTGCGCCCATCCTGAACGACATGCCCTTCGGGGCCTTCGTCGCCTACGAGACCCCCCGGCTGCGCATCTTCGTGGACGATCGCTGGGAGCTGTACGGAGACGACTTCATGCTGGGGTACGTCCGCGCAGAGCCGAGCTGGCTCGACGGGTGGGTGGCCCGCTCGGGCGTGAGCCTCGCGCTCGTGCAGAACGGCTCTCGCCTCCAGCACTACCTCGAGCGCGACGGCCGCTGGAGCGTGGTGGCGACCTCGAGCGCGGGGGCGCTCTACCGGCGCGCCTCCCTGGCGCGCGCGCCGTGACTGCTCGCACGTCCGGGCCAGCAGCCAGCCAGTTCGGGGAGGCCCGCTTGCAGGCGGCGGGCTAGCGATATTTCCGCTCGCAGCGCGAGAAGCGAGGCTTTCCGGGACCGGCGAAGGGATCGAGGCAAGCGAGCTCCAGCGTGCCGCCCGCGGGGAGGATGGAGGCGCAGATCGTCCCCGCCGGCCGGCCGTCCGTGCAGGGGCGCAACGTCCAGATCGGGAAGGACAGCTCGGGAGCGCGGTAGCCGCCGAGCTCGATGTCGGCGAAGTCGCCCCGAGCGGCCACCACGATCCCGTTGCCGGGTGCGGCCCGGATCCGGAACGCGGTGGACGAGGGCTCGTAGTTCCCCCACGCGAAGCACCGGCCCGCGCACGCCCGGTCGACGACGTGGGTGAACGGCGCGACGCGGGAGGGCGGAGAAGCGATGGCCCCGACGATGCGTGACCCGCGCGGCAGCTCTCGCGCGGCCGCGTTGACCTGCCCCTGGAACGAGGAGAGGGCGGTCCAGTCGAGCGAGAGGGTCGCGACCCAGCACGCGGCGAGGGCGATCGTCGCCGCGAGCTGGCGGCCCGAGCGCGGCGCGCACGCCGCCACGCCGGTCCACGCGATGCCCACGAGGACGGAGCTTCGCTGGACGAGGTAGCTCGCGGGTACGTCGAACCCCGGGAACAGGATCGCGTCCGGGAGGATCACGCCGCTGGCCGTGGCGAGCACGGCGACGGCGAACACGGGGTGCTCGAGCGCGGCGTTCCCGACCTCACGGAGCCAGCGCCGGATCACGACCGCCCACAGGGCCAGCAGCGCGAGCATGAACAGCCGGTACTTCGCGTCGAACACCCAGAGCTGGTCGGCGCCCGAGACGGTGGCCCACTGGTCGGTCGAGTAGAGCGAGCGGCGCGAGATGCGGAGGGCCGCCGCCGCCGCGGCCTCGACTCCGAGCGCGGCCGCGAGGAGGACCCCCGGGCGCGCGACCCGTTCCCGTACGGCGAGCGCCAGCGCGGTCGCCGCCCCCACCCCCGCGACCGGCAACGGGCTCCCGGTCACCGCGAGCGCGAGGAGCGGGGCCGCCAGGCTGAGCCGCACGGGCCAGCGCGCGCTGGACAGGACGGCCGCGCCCGCGAGCATCGAGAGCGATGCTGCGGCGGTCCAGTTCGACAGGCCCATGTGGAAGTTCCACCCGAGCGCCAGCATCCCGAGCACGGGGAGCCATTCCCAGGCGGGCCGCCCCGACAGCGCCCGGCAGAACAGGAACGAGGACCAGAGCGAAAGGTGCGCTGTCGCGACGAGGGCGACCTTCTCGACCTGGCCGGGAGTGAGGACGCGAACGAGGGCGCCGAGCACCCGGTCCACGAGCACGTTCGTCGTGGGGGCCGCGAGCCAGAGCCCGCCGGCCTCGCCACGCTCGATGAGCAGCGCGAGCCAGGCGTTGTAGACGTGGCTGTGCAGGTCTCCCGACGGGAACTCGGAGACGAGCAGGGGCGGCAGCGTGACGAGCGCGACTACCACCGCCGTGATCCCCGCACGCACCGCGAGCGCGGGCGCCTGGTCGACGCGTCCCGTGGGTCCGGCCTGCACGCCCTCATCATCCCATGGTGCGATCGGCTTCATCAACGTGGGTCGCTTCAGGGCCGTGCGCGGTCGAGGTCCGAGGCGCAGCGGTCGACGGTGCCGGAGCCGACGAGCCGGACGAACGGATCGACGCAGCTGGGCAGGAGGACCTCGCCCGGCGTCGCCCGCGACGCGCAGAGGCGCGCGTCCGGACCGCCGCGGCGGCACGGACCGATCTTCCACAGCTCCAGCGGCGGCGGCGGAACGCGATAGGCGCCCGCGTCGAACGCGAGGAACGCGTCGGTCGTTCCGATGACGAAGGGGTTCTCGGCGGAGGCCCTCATCCGGAAGGCGCGCGTGGGCGCCTCGTAGTTCCCCCACGCGAAGCAGCGCCCGGTGCAGGCGAGGTCGAGCGACCTGTGTAGCGGGTACCGGCCGGGGCCGAAGACAGTTGCCACGACGCGCCCTCCCATCGGGACGTCGTGGACGGCGGCCTCCATCGTCTCGTGAAAGGCAGACAGCCTCGCCCAGTCCACGAGCACGAGCGCGGTCCAGGAACCCGTGACGGCGCACAGCAGCGCGAGCCGTCGCGGCGAGAACCGGGCCTGGGCTGCGACGGCGATCCACCCGACGCCGGCGAGGAGAGAGGCGCGTCGCGAGAGATAGAACGCGGGGACCTCGTACCCAGGGAACAGCAGCGTGTCGGGAGTGCCCGCGGCGCACGCGGCGGAGAAGAGCGCTACCGCGATCGCAGGGCCGGCGAGCGCCCCCTCGCGATGCGCGTCGCGGATTGCCCAGGCGAGCACCGCGGCGAGGAGGAGCGTGAAGAGCGCGTACTTGGCGTCGAACACCCAGAGCTGATCCGCGCCCGAGAACGCGAGCAGTTGACCGCTCCGGTAGGCGCCGATCCCGGAGGCCACCACGGCTGCTCCGACCGCCAGGGCGCCGCCCGCGGAAGCCACTACGATCGGCACCGGGCGCAGCCCCGGACGCCGGAGCAGCCAGACGATCGCGCCGGTCGCGAGCCCCCAGGCTGCCGGCAGCGGATTGCCGATCGCCGCGAGGGCCAGGATGAGCAAACCGGCGACGAGGCGTCGCGCGTGCACACGCGCTCCGAACAGCAGGCTCACGGCGAGCAGCGAGAGGGCCGCCGACGCGAACCAGTTCGAGAGGCCGGTCTGGAACGCCCATCCGATGGTCAGGACGGCGAGCGCGGGCAGCCACTCCCAGGCCCTCCGCCCGGAGAGGTTCCGGACGAAGAGGAACGCCGACCCGAAGAACAGGTTGGCGAGGACGACGAGCACGACGCGCTCCGCGTGGCGGGGAGACAGGACGAGGAGCAGCCCTTCCAGCGGTACGTCGACGAGGCGGTTCGTCCAGCCCGGCGCGAGCCACAGCCCCGGCGCCTCGCCGCGCTCGACGAGCGACGCGAGCCACGCATTGTAGACGTGGCTGTGCAGATCGCCCGCGGGGAAGTACGGCACCAGCGCCGGGGCGTTCACCACGGCGAGGGAGGCGAGGAAGATCCAGAGGTCGACGCGCGAGAGCCAGCGCTGACGAGGGGGAGCCGTCGTGCCCTGCGGCTCCATCGCGATCAGGCCGGTAGCCCGTCCAGGAACTTCTGCAGCGCCGCGTTGAACCCCTCCGTCGCCTCCAGGTTCGCGAGGTGCCCCGCCTTCTTCAGCTTCACGAGCTTCGCGCCCTTCACCGCCTTCGCCATCTTCTCGGACTCGGCCGGCGGCGTGAGGGAATCCTCCTCGCCCACGATGACGAGGGTCGGGCAGGTGATCTTCGCGAGCGTGGGCGTCGAGTCGGGGCGCTGCGCCATCCCGCGCTGCGCCGCGGCCACGCCGGCGGGCGTGCCGCGGCGGATGAGGTCCCGCACCTCCTTCACGACCGCCGGATCGGGGTCGGGCCGGAGGAGCTTCGGGACCATCTCGTCCGCCACCCACCCGAGCCCCTTCTCGAGCGCGGTCTTGGCGAACTTCTCCCGCCCGGCCTTCCCCTCGTCCGTGTCGGCCGTCGCCTTCGTGTCGCAGAGCGCGAGCCCGCGGAAGAACCCCGGGATCTGCCGGTACAGCTCGAACGACAGGTAGCCGCCCATCGACAGGCCTGCGACGGCCGCGCGCTCCACGCGAAGGTGCGCGAGCAGCGCCCGCACGTCCTCGGCGAGCACCTGCATCGTGGACGCCTCGCCGCGCGGAGTGGACTGGCCGAGCCCGCGGTAGTCCGGCGCGACGATCCGCCAGCGCCCCTCGAGCGCCGCGATCTGGCGCTGCCACATGCCGGAGTTGAGCGGGAAGGCGTGCAGGAGGAGCAGCACGTCCTTGTTGCCGGTCCCCGCGTCGCGGTAGTTGAGCTCCGTGCCGTTCACGTTTGCGATGGGCATGACTCAACGTTTATCCCTTTTCGGCCTGGTTGCCGGACGTCCCTGCGGGGCCGGGCCGCCCTGGCCCCTACCTCGGGCTTCGGCAGGCTCGGCCCGGGCGGGCAGGGGGCGCCAGCCGTCGCCGGCGATACCGAGCGGCCAAGTTCGTCCGGGGCGGTTATGAATGAGGCCGCCGTCGCGACCGGCGACGGAGCAAGGAACGGGATGGTGAACCAGGATACGGCTGCTCGTCCGGCCACCCAGGCGGGGACGAGCGAGGGCATCGGCTACTTCGCGCGCTTCGGCGTTACCGAGCGGATGATCGCGCAGACGCTCGCGACCGCGCTCACGCGGGGCGGCGAGCACGCGGACGTCTTCTTCCAGCACCGCGTAGGGTCCGATCTCGGCCTCGAGGACGGCGCGGTGAACCGCGCCTACGCGACGGTGGAGCTGGGCGTCGGCGTGCGGGTCGTGAAGGGCGACCAGACGGGCTACGGCTACACGGAGGACCTCTCCCTGCCGGCGCTCCTCGAGTGCGCCCGCACCGCGGCGGCGATCGCGGACGGCCCCTCGCGGCCCGTCCCGGAGCGGCTCCACGTCCGGGCCGGCCTGCCCGATCGGTACCCGCTCATCCGCCCGTGGGAGGAGATCCGGCCCCAGGAGAAGCTGCCGCTCCTCGCGGGCCTCAACGAGCGCGCGTTCGCCGCGGACGAGCGCATCAAGAAGGTGAACCTCTTCCTGCGCGACGAGTCGGGCGCGATCCTCATCGCCGACTCCTCCGGCCGCATCGTCGAGGACCGTCAGCCGATGACGCTCCTCTACCTGTCGGTGCTCGCCGAGGCGAACGGCCGCCGCGAGCAGAACGGCTACAACGTCGCCGGCCGCGCGGGCTTCGACTTCTACTCGCCGGAGCGGCTCGACCGCGTGGTGCGCGAGGCGGTCGCCCGCACCACGATCCTGTTCGACGCGGTGACGCCGCCCGCCGGCGAGATGCCGGTGGTCCTCGCCGCCGGCTCCTCCGGCATCCTGCTCCACGAGGCGATCGGCCACGGCATGGAGGCGGACTTCAACCGCAAGGGCGTCTCGATCTACGCCGACAAGATCGGCAAGCGGATCGCCCAGCCCTTCGTGCAGATCGTGGACGACGCCGCCAACGCGGGCGCGCGCGGCGCGATCAACGTGGACGACGAGGGCAACGACGCCGGCACGACGCACCTCGTGCAGGACGGCGTGCTCACGACCTACCTGCACGACGCCATCTCGGCGCGCCACTTCGGCGTGCGGCCCACCGGGAACGGCCGGCGCGAGAGCTACCGCCACGCGCCGCTGCCGCGCATGCGCTCCACCTACATGCTGCCTGGGCCGCACCGCACCGAGGAGATCATCCGCTCGGTGAAGAAGGGCATCTACTGCATGAACTTCTCGAACGGCCAGGTGAACATCGGCGCGGGCGACTTCACGTTCTACGTGAAGAACGGCTACCTCATCGAGGACGGCAAGCTCACGCGGCCGGTGAAGGACGTGAACATCATCGGCAATGGCCCGCAGGCGCTCGAGCGCGTGGACATGGTCTCGGACGACCTGGCCATCGACGAGGGCGGCTGGACCTGCGGCAAGGACGGGCAGAGCGTGCCCGTCTCGCAGGGCCTCCCCACCGTGCGCGTCTCGTCGATGACGGTCGGCGGCCGCGGCACGTGATCCTCTTCGCGCCCGTGGCTCGACCTGCTCGCCACGAGCGGGCCCACGCGACTCCTCTGCTCCGCTCGCCCTGAGCCTGGCGAAGGGCGAGCGGAAGAACGGAAGAACGGTCCTCCATGTCCGACCTCCTCGACATCACCCGCCGCGCCGCCGCGCTCGCGCGCGAGAAGGGCGCGACCGACGCGTCCGCAGGCTCCTACCGCGCCCGCCACGTCGAGGTCGCCTGGCGCGACGGGAAGGTGGAGAAGGTCTCCGAGGCCACGACCCGCGGCCTGGGCCTGGACCTGTACGTCGACGGCCGCTACGCCGCCGTCTCGACGAGCGACCTGCGCCCCGACGCGCTCGACCGCTTCGTGGAGGACGCCGTCGCGCTCGCCCGCACGCTCGCGCCGGATCCGCACCGGCGGCTGCCCGACCCGGAGCTCTACCGCGGCCAGGCGAACGTCGACCTACAGCTCGAGGATCCCGACTACGGGAAGGTCGACGCCACGCGGCGGCGCGCCGAGGCGGAGGCGATCGAGGCCGCGGCCCGCGGCGTGCCCGGCGCGAGCGCGATCCTGTCCGTCACCACGAGCGTCTCCGACACGCGCTCCGAGAGCGCCCTCGTGCAGACGAACGGCTTCGAGGGCCAGCGGCGGGGGACCGACTTCTGGATCGGCGCCGAGGTGACGGTCCTGGATCCCGACGGCCGCCGGCCGGAGGAGTACGCGGCCTCGGGTGGACGGTTCCGGAGCGCGATGGAGACGCCGGAGGCGATCGGCCGCCGGGCCGCCGAGCGGGCCATCGCCCGCATCGGAACCCGCAAGGGCGAGTCGGCGGTGCTCACCATGGCGCTCGACAACCGCGCGTCCGGCAGGATGGTCGGCATGCTCTTCGGCCCGCTCGCCGCGGCGGCCATCCAGCAGAAGCGCTCGTTCCTCGAGGGCAAGATCGGCGTGCAGCTCGGCAGCCCGCTGCTCACCGTGAAGGACGATCCGCTCGTGCCGCGCGGCCTCGGCTCGCGCCTCTACGACGGCGAGGGGATCGCAGCGCGGCCGTTCCCGGTCTTCGAGGAGGGCGTGCTGCGCAGCTACTACGTCGACACGTATTACGGGCGGAAGCTCGGCCTCCCGCCCACCACCTCGCGCAGCTCGAATCTCGCGTGGGCGCTGGGCGGAAGGTCGCAGGCACAGCTTCTCACCGACCTCGGCGAGGGCGTGCTCGTCACCGGCTTCCTGGGCGGCAACTCGAACGGAACGACCGGCGACTTCTCGCTGGGCGTGCGTGGTTTCCGCGTGCGCGGCGGCCGGCTCGCGGAGCCGGTGGGTGAGATGAACGTCTCGGGCAACCACCTCGAGCTGTGGAAGCGGCTCGCCGCGGTAGGTGACGACCCGTACCCCTACTCGGCGATGCGGACGCCGACGCTCGTCTTCGAAGGGGTTCAGTTCGCCGGTACGTGAACACGGACGGGGAGTCCGAGGTCGCTCGCCCGGACCCGGAGTCAAGGGACTGGCCCGCCGGCGGCGCGTGCACGTCCTCGCCTCGCGTTCGGCCGGACGTGCCGCAGGGGAGCCCGCGCAAGGCGCGCGCTCGATCGGTCCCTGTCGAGGACAGGAGCCGGACTTCCATGAGCCGTTTGGGGCATACCCGCGCCTCCGCGCGGCGCCGATTTGCCTCCCGGTCCAACCATCCGTAATTCTTATCCAGAATGGTCTCCGTACTTGTGGTGGACGATGAGAGCGACATCCGCGAAGCCGTGGCGGAGGTCCTGGCGGACGAGGGCTACGTGGTCCACGGCGCCGGGGACGGCGCCGAGGCCCTTCGCAAGGCGCGCGCCGTCCACCCGAACATCGTCCTGCTCGATCTCATGATGCCCGGCATGAACGGCTGGGAGTTCCGCGCCGCGCAGAAGGGCGATCCGGAGCTGTCGGACATCCCGGTGGTCGTGCTCTCCGCGCTCGGCCGCGTGGCCGGCATGGACGCGGCGGGCTTCATCCAGAAGCCGTTCGATCTCGACGAGCTGCTCGACGCGGTCCGCGAGTACGCCGACGGTCACGCGGGCGGCAGCGGCGGGCGGATCGACTCGCCCCACGCGCCGATGTAGCCCCTCGGCCGCCCTCAGCGCCCCGCGTCCTCCATCAACCAGGCGATCGACGCCTCGGCCTCGCGCTGCAGCGCCGCCAGATCCTCCGTGAAGAGGTGAGTGGCGTTCGGGACCGCCGCGATCCGCCGCGGCCCGCGCGATCCCGCGAGCGCGAGCCGCACCTCGTCCGGCGTGCCGAACTCGTCGTTCGCCGCCTGCACGATCGCGACCGGCTTCTCCACCGCGGTCACGAGCGCCGTGTCGCGGACGAGGTCGGCATCGGCGGAGCGCAGGGCGAGCCCGGCGAGGAGCAGGCCGCGCACGCTCGCGTCGGCGCCGCCCGCGAGCACCGCCATCCACGCGCCGAACGAGAAGCCGCCCGCGAGGCGGGGGAGCTCCGGCCGCTCGCGTGCGAGCCAGGCGAGGGCCGCGCGCGCGTCGTCGGCCTCGCCCCGGCCGCGGTCGTAGGCGCCGGCGCTGCGCCCCACGCCGCGGAAGTTGAAGCGGAGCGCGACGCCGCCCGCGGCGCGGACCGCCTTCGCGAGCCGGTGGGCGGCGTGCGTGTGCAGCGTGCCGCCGAAGCGCGGGTGAGGGTGGCACACCATCGCCGCGAAGCGCGGCGCGCCGCCCGCGGGGAGGCCGAGGGGCTCCTCGACGAGCGCCTCCAGCCGGCCGGCGGGTCCTGGGATGTCCACCTGCACTGGAGGCGCCTCCGGGGAGCGCGGCGCGAGGCCGGCCCGAGCGCCGGCCCGCCGTCGATCAGGAGAGCAGCGACTCGAACAGCCGCCGCCCGTCGTCGCGCCCGAGGATCGCCTCGGCCGCGCGCTCCGGGTGCGGCATGAGCCCGACGACGTTCCGGCGCGGCCCCCCGCAGATGCCGGCGATGTCGCGCGCGGCGCCGTTCGGCGCGCCGCCCACGTAGCGGAACACGACGCTGCCCTCGCCTTCGAGGCGGTCGAGCGTCTCCGCGTCGGCGAAGTAGTTCCCCTCCGCGTGCGCGACCGGCATCGTGAGCGTCTGGCCGGCGAGGCCGCGGGTGAGCGGCGTCTCGCCGCCCTCGACGCGGAGCGTGACGTCGCGGCAGATGAACTTGAGCGAGGCGTTCCGCATGAGCACGCCGGGCAGGAGCCCCGACTCGCAGAGGATCTGGAAGCCGTTGCAGATGCCGAGGACCGGCCGGCCCTGCTTCGCGAACTCGACCACATCCTCCATCACCGGCGAGAAGCGCGCGAGCGCCCCGCAGCGGAGGTAGTCGCCGTAGCTGAAGCCGCCGGGGAGGATCACGGCGTCGAGCCCGGCGGGGAGCCGGTCCTTGTGCCAGACGTACTCGGCCGGCGCGCCGCAGGCGTGCTTCACCACGTGGTAGACGTCGTGGTCGCAGTTCGAGCCGGGGAAGGTGACGATCCCGATCTTCATGGTCTCTCGCTCGGGTCGAGCGCCGTGGGCCGCTCGTGCTCAGGCCTGACGAAGCACGAGCGTCGGCCTCACAGCTCGATCCGGAAGTCCTCGATGACCGTGTTCGCGAGGAGCTTCTTGCACATCTCCTCGAGCCGCCTGCGCTCCTCCGCCTCCGGCGCCTTCTCGTCGATCGTGACCTCGATGTACTTCCCGAGGCGGACGTCGGAGACCTCGCCGTAGCCCATCGCGTGGAGCGCCCGGTTCACCGCCGAGCCCTGGGGGTCGAGCACTCCCCGCTTGAGCGTGACGTACACCCGCGCCTTCTTCGCCATGCGCGGCTTTATAACAGATCCACCCCCGCCGCGTTCCCGCCCTTTTGCTAGGGTTCCGGGGCCAAATGCCCCCCGCCCCCGACCTCCGCCAGTTCCTCCTCCTCGCCGCCGCGGCCGCCGCGCTCCTCGCGGTCCGCGCCGTGGTGGCGGCGCTCGAGGCGGCGCTCGTCGCGGTCGGCACGCCGCGCGCCCGGGAGCTCGCCGACGCCCCCTCGGCCGGCCGGCGCGCGCGAGCGCTCGCCGCGCTGCTCGCCGAGCCGGAGACGACCGCGTTCACCTTGCGTGCGCTGGTGACCCTCGCGACCGTCTTCGCGGGCGTGCTCGCCGCGGCGGC